>JAUTXJ010000396.1 GCA_030838075.1 Acidobacteriaceae bacterium | reverse complement strand
CCTTCTCGAATCCTCCAGGGGCGTTCACGGTGGACTCATAAGTCGCTGCTGCAATCTCTGGTTTCATTTTAAATTCGCTGATCCATAGATCGATGACCTGCCGCTTGTTTGCGGGATCCATTAACCACCGTTGCGCCTCGATAATGGCGGCCAAATAATTGTCGAGATTTTCTTTGTTGTCCAGCGCCCATTTTCGCTGCGCGAAATATCCGGCGGCCTGGTAAGGTCCGATGACGTCCTGGACCTTGGCGAGGCTTACAAATCCCTCTTGCTTCGCGGTGATTAGCGCGGGAGGGCCGAGCATCGAACCCGCGTATTCTTTGTGTTCCCGCATGGCAATCAGCCGCTGAGGGGTGCCGCCTATGGGTTTCATTTCGTAATCGCGCACAACTTGGAGTCCCTTCGCCAAAAGAATTTTCTTCATTTGTAAAGCGTATGCGGTGTTAGGAGCGTCCACGATCAGTGTTTTGCCGCGGAGCTCTTGGAGCGATTTAATTTCTGGCTGCACCACCAATTCGTTTTGCGAACCTTCGCCGCCCATGAGAATCACCATATCTTGATGAGCGAGTTCGACCATGGCTACGGCGTTGTCCACCGCGAGATAAGCGAGGTCGCCGTTTCCATTGGCGAGATTGCTGCGCAAAACATCGGAGCTGGGCAGATTTTCCGTTTCAGCAGTGACACCGTTTTTTGCGAAGTAGCCCTGCTTCTCGGCGATGACGAATTGCACCGGCTTTCCAAGTAGCGTCAGCAATTTGATCTTTTTTGGCGTGCTAGTTTGCGCCGTTAGCGACATGCCTGTCAGTAGGAGTGCCGCCACTACCGGCAACCCAATGCGTCGTTCCATGTTCATCAAAAATCCTCCTTGCGTCTGGAGCAGGCCATCGTTACGCCGCGCCTTCATTCAACTTATTCAGAGACCATTCCGCGACGGGCAGGGGATCGAGTATCGGCTTGCCAAGATTCGGGCAGCTCAACGCATATAGTCCAGTATCGGTTGCTGCCCAAATGACGTTGCGGTCCCATTCAATGAAGACATTGTCGACGGTGCGATCGTAGCTGCCGAATTTTTCCAGGTCGCCGCCTTGTGGCGGAACGAAGTAAGCCACTTCTTCGGGGCGATAAAGATTCCCGATGTCGTAGCAGCGCAGGCCGGCAATGAAATAGGAATAGGCAATAAAATCCTGACGCGGTTTACCAGGCGCCTTTAAATGCGGGGGATTGTGCGCGCCGAAGCGTCCGCGCTTGAAACAAAAATCGCGGTATGGCGCCTCCGGGGGCGGGACTGGGCGCGGAAGTTGCGCCACCGGGACGGGATGCTCTTCGTCGCGAATATCGATAATCCAGTTGGGAAGAAAAATCTGATTGCAATCGGAGTTGGTGGTTTCTCCGTTGGTGAGCACAAAGCCGCGGTCGAGAACTCCGCAATAAATGGTGTGGAAGGCAATGCCCATCCCGGAGTATTGCGCGGGCGGTTCGAATCGGCCGATTTCCCGTTGTTTTTTCGGATCGCTCAAATCAAGAATGATGAAACCGTTGCAGCCGAAAGCCCCGTATCCGCGATTACCGCCGTCTTCCAATTTTTTGGGAACATAGACTGGACCGTGCAGGCCGGCGAAGGGAGTCTGGTCTTTGGCGACTTTTGGCGGCACCAGTTTCGACCAGATCCACTTGTTGTACTCGGCCTCTTCGCCTTTGCGCGACCCTGGAACCCACCACATGGAGACTTCGGCGACATTGCCGGGATCGGAGGCGTCCACGATCATGTTGCCGTTGACGAGATGTCGAAAGTAGGACGGTTGATGGAGGAAGGTCTCATCGGGCGCGGTATCCAGGTAGGCGTATTTGCCGCCATCATAATAGTTGCGATGGGTGCCTTGACCGGTTGCGCCGGTACTGAACTCAGAGAGCTTGACGATTCTTGAAGGGTCGGTAACGTCGTAAAACCTTACGCCGCGTAAACCTTTGAAATTCTTGCGCTTGTCGTCGAGATGTGGGTCGTCGTACTTGCCATTGGGGGCATCTGGGGTGGAGTCGGTGATCGGTGTCTGAGAACCAGTCATCAAAATCCACTTTTTCAGGTCCTTATTGAACGCGACCTGGACCTGGTTACCCTGAAAGCCACCTTTGTTGAACATTACCGGCTTTCTGACGTCGCTTAGATCAATGACATCACCCTGCTGGAACATATAGCGACGGTTCCCGATGGACATCATTTGCATCTTGCCGTTACGGGAATACCCGGGCATGAAGTGAGCGAGGATTTCCATGTTGTGGATGTACATCCTACGGTCAAGATAAGACAGGCTTTGCGGCGTAGGGTGGCCGTGGTGGTCGGCCCAGGCAGCCACATTTGAGCCGGCAAGGAGTAAGGACGCGCCCGCAGTACTGCGAATGAATTCGCGACGGGTTGGCTTCGTGCCTCCCTCGAGCGATGCCGTTCGTGCCTTGGTCGGACTGATCTTCGCTGCCTGCCGGGGCATGTTCATTTAGTCTCCATCAGTGGCTAATAGGTCTGACCGCTGTACCACTTTTGCGAGGTAAGGGTCAAGAACTTTAATCGTTTGTATGAAAGTTTTAGTTGCTTCTTTTCCTACGGTGCCTGTTGGGGTATAGTGGTCGGACCTTGTGCGTCGAGGTACAACTGGTCCCCCGGTATCAAAAAGTCGGTGCCCGGCGTTTTCCAACGCGAGTGCGTGCTCAGCGGCAGTTCCCGCCTGAGCGGACTACGTTGCGACCGACTCTTGAGCCGCAGGACTGACGCCTCTTGGATTACCTTTATCGGCGTCGGCATCAGGGCCGGGACCTCTTGGTTGGTCGGACCTTAATACCAAAGGTTCGTACTGAGGAGATTTCGTCGGAGATTGGCCATGTATAAAATTGTTCAAACCTCCCGCCTTTATGAACAAATCGTCCAGCAGATTGAAGAGTCCATCAACAGCGGCCAACTAAAGTTAGGTGACCAGTTGCCAGCCGAGCGCGATTTGGCCCAGCAGTTTGGCGTAAGTAGAACCGCGGTGCGTGAGGCGGTTAAGACGTTACGAGAAAAGGGCTTGGTGGAAGCTCACCCGGGCCGCGGCACGTTTATTACGAACGGTAGCTCGCACTCGATCTGGCAGTCGCTAGACCGGATGATCCGCGACGGCCAACCTGAGGCCATGGTGCACCTGGTGGAAGTGCGCGAAATTCTGGAGCCGGAGATCGCCTCGCTGGCGGCAGCCCGTGCTGAAAAAGACGACCTCGCAGCCATGCGTGAAGCGGTCGAAGCCATGGACAACAGCAAGACCGAACCAGAAGCGTTCATCGAAGCCGACCTTGATTTCCATCTGGCTCTCGCCGAGGCCGCTTCCAATCCCCTGATTCTGTCGCTGATTGATTCGATCGTAGGAGTGCTGCGCGAACAGCGCATGGGCATCTTCGCCGTCGAAGGCGGCCCTGAGCGAGGCCAGTATCACCACAAGAAAATTTTAGAAGCCGTGGAGCATCGTGATTCAAACGGCGCACGCGCCTCCATGCGCGCGCATCTGCGGCAAGTGCGCGAAGATTCAAGTCGTTCACCACGCAGCGGCGATTCCAACTTCACAAAACTAAATCTGTAAGCGAACTTTCTGTCAGCGGGAGACCGGCAAGATATGGCGAATCTGGGATTCATCGGGTTAGGGGTGATGGGCAGCGAGCTGGTGAATCGCCTGCTAAGCAAGGGTCATTCCGTGCTTGGCTACAATCGCACGCGCTCAAAGGGTGAGTGGCTGGTTAAAAAAGGGATGAAGTGGGCGGATTCTCCGCGCGCTGTTGCGGCGGGTTCCGATGTAATCTTTTCGATGGTCACGAATTCCGCAGCACTAGCGGCGATCACAGAGGGACCGGATGGAATTCTTGCCGGCCTGAACCCAGGAAAAATCTTCGCTGACATCAGCACGGTCAGCCCGGCGTTCAGCCGAGAAGTAGCAGCCAAAGTACGCGCTAAGGGCGGCGACATGGTGGATTGCCCGGTTTCCGGCAGCGTTATCACCCTTCAAGAAGGCAAGCTTTCGGTAATGGTGGGCGGACGCCTTGAAACTTTCGAGAAGATAAAGCCGCTGTTGCTCGATATTGGGCCGAAAGTTACGTACGTTGGCGACAACGGTTTGGCGCTAGTGATGAAGATAGGGACGAACCTGAGCCTTGCGGTGCAGATGCTGGCTTTCTCCGAAGGCGTATTGCTTGCCGAAAAAAGCGGAATCAAGCGAGAAGTAGCAGTCGATGTTCTGATTAACAGTGCTGTCGCGTCGCCGATGATCAAATATCGCGGGCCGTTTGTTCTGCAATTGCCTCCGGAAGCATGGTTCAACGTCAACATGATGCAGAAGGACATGCTGCTGGCGCTGGAACTTGGACGCCAGGTGGACGTGCCCATGCCGACCACCGCGATTTCGAATGAATTTTTGACGGCTGCAAGAGGGATGGGATTAGTCGAGCAGGATTTCGCGGTAGTGTTCGATGTTCTCGCGCACATGTCCGGAGTGAAGCGATGAGCCCTCTCACGGATAAAGGGAAGAAACGCGAAGCCAAGAAGCCTGATGTGAAAAGGCCCGAAGCAAAAACAGTTGAAATGAAAAAGCCGGAAACAAAAAACTCAAACGGCATGAAAGCTTCGAAGCCTGAGGTGGAACGGTCGCTGCGAATGTACCGGCGGATGCTGATGATTCGCTTGTTCGAAGAGCAAGTAAATGAATTGTACACACGCGCATTGATGCCTGGCCTCGCACATTTGTATGTGGGTGAAGAGGCCGTGGCGGTGGGAATTTGCGAAGCGCTGCGCGACGACGATTACATCACCAGCACGCATCGCGGACATGGTCACTGCGTTGCTAAGGGCGCGGCTCCCAATCGCATGTTCGCTGAACTGTTGGGCAAGGAAGCCGGTTACTGCAAAGGAAAAGGCGGGTCGATGCACATCGCCGACCCCGCGACAGGAAACCTGGGAGCAAATGCGATTGTTGCGGGCAGCGCTGGGATCGCGACAGGAGCAGCGTTTTCCGCGAAGCATAAAGGTAAAGGGCAAGTGGCGGTGTGCTTCTTCGGCGAGGGAGCGCTGGGCCAAGGCGTGGTCTACGAAGTGATGAACCTGGCCGCGCTGTGGAAGCTGCCAGTTATTTATGTTTGCGAAAATAATATGTACAACGAATACACGCATTTTTTGGAGACTACCGCAGGCGATATTTTGAGCCGCGGGCCGGCGTTTGGAGTGCCTTCAGAAAGTGTGGACGGACAAGATGTAACCGCCGTCTACCAGGTGGCCAGCCGATTGGTGAAGCGTGCACGCGACGGCGAAGGCCCCTCCTTTTTGATGTGCAATACCTACCGCTATACCGGGCACCATGTTGGCGACATCAGCCGCGAGTATTACCGGTCGAAGCAGGAGGAGCACCACTGGAAGACCGACCGCGATCCCTTGAAATTGTTCGCGGAAAAATTAATCGCGCAAAAACTGACCGACGCTCCCTCGCTGGTGAAACTGGAAGACGAAGTTCGCGCGGAAATGAAGGCGGCAGTAGATTTTGCGATCGCCGCGCCATATCCGAACGCTGACAAAGTGGAGCAAGACGTTTATGCCTGAACTAGCGGAACGTGCAATCGAGCGGGAACTGACGTTCGCCCAGGCGGTGCGCGAGGCGCTTGCGGAAGAGATGCGCCGCGATCCTACGGTGTGCATTATCGGCGAAGACGTAGCCGAGGCGGGCACGCCATTTAAGGTGCTCTCCGGACTGGTAGAAGAATTTGGCAAGGAACGGGTGATCGACACACCGATTTCCGAAGCGGGATTTACCGGCGTGGGCGTGGGCGCGGCAATGACTGGAATGCGGCCCGTCGTGGATATTATGTTTGGCGATTTTTTGACGTTGACCATGGATCAGATGGTCAACCAGGCCGCCAAAGTTCACTACATGTCCGGTGGCAAATGGAAAGTTCCCATGGTGTTGCGGACGACGTTGGGCGCGACGCGACGCTCTGCCGCACAGCACTCGCAATCACTGCATGCGTGGTTTAGCCATGTACCGGGGCTGAAGGTGGTGTTGCCGTCGACTCCGTACGACGCGAAAGGCTTGCTGAAAACGGCCATTCGCGACGATAACCCGGTGGTCTTTTTCGAAGACAAGATGATGTACAAGACGAAAGGGCCGGTCCCGGAAGGGGAGTACACCATTCCTTTTGGCGTGGCGGACATCAAGCGCGAAGGTACGGACATCACCATCGTGGGAACCAGCAGCATGGTGCAAGTGGCGCTGGGTGCGGCGGCGCTGCTGGATGAAATCGGCATCAGCGCTGAGGTGATCGATCCGCGCACTACCTGGCCGCTCGACGAGGCAACACTAATCGCGTCGGTCAAAAAAACGTCGCGCGCGATTGTGGTCGACGAAGGCTATGGACGTTACGGAGTGACTGCGGAAATTGCATCTGTAATTGCTGAAGGCGCGTTTTTTAATCTTGAAGCTCCCGTGAAACGCATGGGCGCGATGCACGTTCCGATTCCTTTTTCTCCTCCGCTGGAAGATGTAACCGTTCCCACCGAACAAACGGTATTCGAAGCCGCGCGCAAACTCTGCGGCAAAGCCTGAAGAGCAGTATAGGAGGCACATCGTGGCGCTGAAAACCTACGGAGCGATGGCGGTCGATTGGGAAAATCGAATTGATTTTGAGCGCTTACGAACTGAACGGCTGGCTCGCGCCAAAGCGCAGCTCGCCAAATCCGAAATGGGCGCGCTGCTATGCTTCGACATGAACAATGTGCGTTATCTCACCGCCACGCACATCGGCACGTGGGCGCAAGACAAGATCAGCCGCTTCGCCTTATTGCCGCAAAATGACGAGCCCATCCTGTGGGATTTTGGCTCCGCTGCCCGTCATCACCAACACAATTGCCCGTGGCTGGGCGAGCGGTCACGCCCGGGTATTCCGTTGCTGCGCGGCGCGATGTCGCCGGAGATGGGCCGTGCCGAGAACGTAGCCAAGAAAATAAAACTTGAGCTGGAAATGCGCGGGTTGCTGAAACAGCCGCTCGGAATCGACGTGGTCGAGCCGCCGATATTGTTTGCGCTGCAAAAAGAAGGCATCACGATTGTGGATGGGCAGCAATTGATGTCCGACGCGCGAGTGATCAAAACGCAGGACGAAATTTCTTTGCTGAATCATTCCGCGATGATGGTGGACGCGGCGTACGACGAACTATATCGCGCGATGAAGCCGGGCATGAGCGAAAACCAGGCGGTCGGGCTGGCCAGCAAAGTTTTGTATGACCTGGGCTCGGAATATGTAGAAGCGGTCAATGCGATTTCGGGCGAGCGCTGCAATCCGCACCCGCATGTTTTTTCCGATCGCGTGCTACGGCCGGGCGATCCGGTTTATTACGACATTCTGCATTCCTACATGGGCTATCGCACGTGCTACTACCGGTGCTTCACCATCGGGTATGCCTCGCACGCGATGATCGATGCTTATAAGCGCTGCCGCGACTATCTGGACGCGTCAATTTCTTTGATTCAGCCGGGACGCACTACCGCGGAAATCGCTTCGGTGTGGCCGAAAGCGGAAGAGTTTGGTTTCCCGGATGAAGAAGCGGCGTTCGCGTTGCAGTTTGGCCATGGGATTGGCCTCGCGATTTGGGAAAAGCCGGTGATCAGCCGGATGGTTTCGCTGGAGCATTCGCACGAGATCAAGCCCGGGATGGTTTTTGCGCTGGAAACGTTCTGGCCCTCGAAAGATGGCTGGAGCGCGGCGCGCATCGAGGAAGAAATTGTGGTGACGGAGACAGGGCACGAAGTTATCACGCGCTTTCCCGCCGAAAAATTAATGGTAGCCGGCGCGCACTACCACACCGTAGACGGTCCGCTGGCAACCACGCGCGAGAACGAAGCGGCCCCCAGCAAGCACGTAGTGAGCATGGTGGAAGCCAGCGCAAAAAGGGAGGGCGTCGCCGCTACGGATTGAAGCTCCGTTCAAGCCGCCGAAAAATCTATGGCTATCAGTGTGGTAATGCCCGCGCTTGAAATGGCGCAGGAAACCGGGAAGTTGCTGGCGTGGCGAAAAAAAGAAGGCGAAGCGGTGAAGAAAGGTGAACCGCTGCTCGAAATCGAAACCGATAAAGCGGTGGTTGAAATCGAGGCGCCAGGGGATGGCTTTCTTGCGGGAATTACTGCGCATGAAGGAGCGGTGATTCCGGTTGGCGAAACGATCGCGTGGCTTGTGGCAGCTGGGGAAAAAGCGCCGGCTGCGAAATCACCGGCGATGGCTTCAGGGAGGGCTACTAGCGCTGCAGCGGCGCCTGAGCGTGCTGCTGCTGCGGCAAGAGGTGCAACGGCTGCTGTGGGGCCAGCACAAACTTCTGCACAAATTTCGCCTAAGGCTCGGCGGCTCGCAAAAGAGTTGGGATTGGAGACCGGTGGCTTGAGCGGAAGCGGGGAGGATGGAACGATCACCGCTGAAGATGTGCAAGCTGCGGCAGACGCGAAGAAATCTGCTCCCGCTTCCACGACTGCGGCGGCGGGTGCGTCTTCCGATGCACAGACTGGTGAATCACTGAGTCAAATCGCCCGGCTCATGGCCGAACGAATGACGCAGAGCTGGACTACTGTTCCGCATTTCTTTTTGACGCGCGATGTGGATTGCACGGAATTGATGGCTGCGCACGAACGGCTGGGTCCTACCGTTGAAAAATTTAATGGCGCGAAGCTTACCATTACAGATCTGTTGATCGCGTCGGTTGCTCGCGCGATCGCGAAGCACCCGGTCATGAATGCGAGTTGGACTGGATCGGGCATTCGCCACAATCCCGAAGTAAATATCAGCTTGGCGATGGCTGTGAAAGATGGCGTCGTTGGCGCGGTGATTCACAAAGCGGATTCCGCGAAGGTTGACGAAATTGCCGCGCAACGGCGGGACCTCACGGAGCGTGCCCGCGCTAATCGTTTGCGGCCGGCGGATATTTCTGGTGGCACATTCACAATTTCAAATTTGGGCATGTACCAGGTGGATGCGTTTGTCGCGATCATCACGCCGCCGCAAGCCGCGACGCTAGCGGTTGGCACGATTGCCGACCGGGTTGTGGCCGTGAAGGGTAAGCCCGCGGTCCGGCCGATGATGACCATGACGTTGTCCGGCGATCACCGCGTGCTCGACGGCGCGCGCGCCGCGAAATTTCTTACTACCTTAGCCGAAGCAATTCAAAAACCCGACGGATGGCTCGGTGAATAGTTTTACAGGGCATGAACCCGCCGCGGTTTCCCAAGTTGTATTGCAGTCGAACGTGCCCGCGAGGGTTGTCACTGCGCGCAAGAAACCGTTCTACGCGAGCCTGTCATTCCAAGTATTGCTAGCTATTTTGTTGGCTATTCTGTTGGGCCACTTCTATCCCGCCAGAGCCGTGGCGCTCAAGCCCCTGGGCGACGCGTTCATCCGCTTGATCACCATGATTATCACGCTGGTGATTTTCTGCACAGTAGTCACGGGCATCGCCGGCATGGAAGACATGAAAAAGGTTGGCCGCGTCGGCGGAAAGGCGTTGCTATATTTCGAAACGGTCTCCACCGTAGCGCTGCTAATTGGATTGATCGTTGGCAATGTGGTGCAACCTGGACGCGGATGGAACATAGATGCGAAAACGCTGGATCCCAAAGCGATTGCTGATTACGCGGGCCCGGCCAAAGCGCAGAGTGTTTCAGATTTTATCCTGCACATCATTCCCACGACGGTCACGGATGCCTTTGCCAAGGGTGACATTCTGCAGGTGCTGTTCATATCGATTCTGTTCGGTTTCGCGCTGTCGACGGCGGGGACGCGGGGCAAGCCGCTTCTGGATTTATTTACCGCTTTGACGCAAGCGGTATTCGGAATTGTAAAGATCCTGATGCGCTTCGCGTCCATCGGTGCGTTCGGGGCCATGGCTTTTACGGTCGGGAAGTATGGCATTGCGGCCCTGGGGCCGTTGCTCAAATTGATTGGATTATTTTATTTAACGTGCATCTTGTTTGTGGTCGTGGTGCTGGGAACCATTGCGTATCTTGCGGGTTTCGGCATTTTTAAATTCCTCCACTACATCAAGGAAGAAATTGTGATCGTCATCGGAGTGACTTCTTCCGAGGCCGCGCTCCCGAGCTTAATGGAAAAAATGGAAAGGTTGGGATGTTCGAAGGGCCTGGTTGGATTGGTGCTACCTACCGGCTACACCTTCAACACCGACGGGACAAGCATTTACATGACGCTGGCAGCGCTTTTCGTGGCGCAGGCCACCAATACGCACCTTACGTTGCTGCAGCAATTGACGATCTTTGCGGTGGCGACGCTCACTTCGAAGGGCGCCAGCGGCGTGCAGGGAGCGGCTTTTGTCGCATTGGTGGCCACGCTCACGGTGGTGCCGACAATTCCGGTAGCCGGGATGGCGCTGCTGCTGGGCATCGACCGCTTCATGAGTACCGCGCGGGCGCTGGTCAATATGATCGGCAACGGTGTGGCTACCGTGGTGGTTGCGCGGTGGGAAAAAGAAATCGACGCGTTAACCTTGCGTCAAAATCTCGCTACGCAAGATTTGGCGGCGCAGCTTTAGGAGAGCAGTCATGCCAAGAATTCGTCCTATTGAAGATGCCGAAGCCACTGAAACACAACGTCTGCTGATCGAAAGCGCGCGGGTCAACGGCGCTCCTGATCCATTGTGCGCCAGGATTTACGTGCGCAGCGAAGCGGGGCGCAACTGGCTGCGCATGTGGAATGAATTGCTCAATGGCGGCATCCTGCCGATTCCGCTGAAAGAAGCGGTGCGCGTGCTGATTTCCACCAAACATTTTTGCGGCTACTGCTCCACAGTGCGTTCGAATGTGGCCATCGCTCGCGGCCTGACCGAGGACAAAGTACTCGCGACCATGCATTTCGAAAGCAGCGATCAGTTCGATGAAAAAGAAAAAGCGGCGTTGCGATTCGCTACGCTTTTCAAAGCCGGCGACGACGCTATCGATTCCGACGCGGTTTATGACGACTTAAAGAAACATTTCACGGAAGAAGAAATTGTCGAGTTGGCTTTATTGTGTGCGCAAACCGACGGTGTCGGTAAATTTGCGCGCTCACTTCAGATGCGCACCTGGGAAGAAGCTTGCAATCTGCAGCCGTTGCTGCGTGCGCGAGCAGGAAAATCGGCCGCTGCGAAATAACCAAAATGGATAATCATCGTGGCTGAGCAATTCGACATTGTGGTCGCGGGCGCTGGGCACAACAGCCTATTGGCGGCGGCCTACCTGTCGAAAGCGGGCTTTCGCTGCGTGGTGCTGGAAGGCCGGCCCATCGTGGGCGGCGGCGTCAAAAGCGCGGAACTGACTTTGCGCGGATTCATTCACGATGTCTGTTCGTCCGCTCACAACGGCATCTACGGGAATCCGGCGCTGAAAAATGATGAGTTGAAGCTCGGCGATTACGGCCTGGAATATATTTTACCCGACCCGGTTTTTCATATGCCGTTTCCCGACGGCTCTTACCTAACGCAGTGGCGCGACCTGGATCGCACTTGCGCAGAGTTCGCTAAGTTTTCCAAGAAAGATGGCGCAGCTTATCGCCGCATGATCACAGAATACGAAACAGTCCGGCCGATTTTGAGTGAAGTAACTTTCAATCCCATCGGATTCGGAAAGCCTCTGAACGAGCGGCTTGCCGAGCATCCGCAAGGAAAGCTGTGGCAACGCCGGCTGGCCATGTCTGCATGGGAGATTTTGCGTGACACTTTTGAAGACGATCATTGCCGCGCGTTCATGATGGGTTGTCCGTACGCGTTGCAACCGCTGCAGGATCCTGGGAGCGGACGCGCGGCGTATATCCCCTTACACCAGCAACGTGAAAGCCGGCCGCTTCCCAAGGGTGGCTCGGGAACGCTGACGGAAGCGTTGTCGCGTTTCATTGAAGCGCACGGCGGAACAATTCTCACTAATAAATGGATCACTTCTTTGATCGTTGAGAATGGTAAATGCACCGGCGTGGAATGTTCGGATGGCAGTTCTTATCGCGGCACAAAAGCGGTGCTCTCGACGATTCACATCAAGCAACTCGTGGACATGGCGTCACGCGAATTGTGGGGCCAGGATTTTATAGATGGCGTGGACACCTGGGACGCGGGGCTGACGCTGTTCGCCACCAACTACGCCATGAAAGAGCCGCCGAAATATCACACCGATGCGGGGATTTTGTCGCCGGTGCATTCCGGAATGACGGCTAGCGCCGATCGCGCTTTGCACATGAGCGTGGATTACGCGACTGGCGCGGTGAATTTAACGGATCCGCCGCTACACGTAATCTGTTGCAGCCTTGCCGATCCATCGCGAGCACCCGCTGGAATGCACACCGTAAAAGTGGTGGCCTACCAACCCTACATGATCAAAGAGGGTCCGCAGCACTGGGACGCCATCAAACAAAAAGTGTCCGATGCAAACTTAAAATATTTGCAACGTTTCGCTACTAATTTAACGGACGACAAAGTGCTCGCGCGTACGGTTGAGAGTCCTCTCGATCTGGAGCGCATGAATCCGCACAACTGGCACGGTAGTTGTCACGCGGGCGGCTCGAGCCTGGCGCAAAGCGGTGCGATGCGGCCGATGCCCGGTTGGGCGCAGCATCGCATGCCCATTCCCGGCCTCTATCAAACGGGCGCAACCACGCATCCCGGCGGTTCGGTGACCGGTGGGCCAGGACGGAATGCTGCCGCGGTGATGCTCAAGGATTTTGGAACGAGCATTGCGGAAGTCGTACAGGAAAACCTGAAGTTCAGTGCGTTGGGATAGCGGGAGAGACGATGAAGAACATCACCAGACGCGGCTTCGTAAAAGGAGCAGCCATTGCGCCGCTGGCCGTTTCGCATTTGGGGCTCGGCTCCAATTTGAACGCGCAAGAAGCTAGTTCTACGACGCAAGGTACGAGTCAAGGAAGCGCCGATCGCTTTGACATCGTGGTCGCTGGTGGCGGCCACAACAGTCTCGTGACCGCAGCATATCTTTCGAAAGCAGGTTATCGCTGCGTGGTACTGGAAGGACGTCCGCTGTTGGGCGGGGGAGTAAAAACCGCTGAACTCATGTTGAAGGGTTTCCATGACGATGTGTGTTCATCGGCGCATTCCTTCCTGATGGACAACCCCATGATGCGCAACAACGAGTTGCGACTCGGCGATTATGGTTTGAAATACATCGATCCGGATCCCGTCTTCCACGTTCCGTTTGCGGACGGCAGTTATTTGACGCAATGGCGCGATCTCGATCGCACCTGCGAGGAGTTTGGCAAATTTTCCAAAAAAGATGCCGACGCCTACCGGAAGATGCTTGCGGAGTTCGACGCCATTAAACCTGTGGTGATGGGCGCCACTTTCACACCTATCGGTTTTGGCAAGCCATTGAATGATCTATTGGCCGGGCAGCCGCGCGGGAAGCTTTGGCAGAGGCGATTGGCAATGTCGGCGTGGGAAATTATTCGCGACACTTTTGAAGATGAGCACACAAGAGTGTTCATGTTGTTCCTGTCGCATCTTGCGTCGGAGCCAGCTGACGCGCCAGGCACGGGCCGGCTTGCATATGCCACGGCTCGTCAACAGCATTCCGGCCGCCCGATTCCCAAAGGCGGTTCTGGACAATTGACCGCGGCGCTGGCCCGCTTCATCGAAGCGCACAACGGAGTTTTGCTGACGAATAAGTGGGTGGAGCGATTGGTTATCGAAAACGGAAAATGTGTCGGTGTGGAGTGCAGCGATGGCAGTTCGTATCGGGCGGACAAGGCGGTGGTTTCAACGATCCACATCAAGCACTTGGTGGATATGGCGCCGCTAGAATTGTGGGGCCAGGATTTCGTGGACGGCGTCAATACCTGGCAGGCGGAAACGGCCATGTTCGTCACCCACTACGCCACCACTGAAGCGCCCACATTTAAAACGGCCGGGGGCAGCATATCGCCGTGCGAAGCAGGAATCCTGGCGAGTTCAGACCGTGCTTTGCGGTTTGGGTATGACGACGCCAGTGGCGTGGTCAATCTTAAGGATCCGCCGTTGCAAATCATTTGTTGCAGCGTGGCCGACCCAACGCGCGCGCCCGCAGGGATGCACACTTTTAAGGTCGTGGGCTGGCAGCCGTATCAGTTGAAGGAAGGACCGCAGCATTGGGACAACATCAAAAAAGAAGTTTCCGATGCCAATTTGAAATATCTGCGGCGCTTTTCGCCGAATTTAACTGACGACAAAATTCTTGCGCGGTTTATAGAAAGCCCGCTGGACATGGAGCGTATGAATCCGCATTTCTGGCACGGCAGTGCTCATGCAGGCGCGCAAACTGCGGCGCAGACCGGACCGATGAGGCCGATGCCTGGATGGGCGCATCACAACATGCCCATTCCCGGGCTGTACCAGACGGGCGCGACTACACATCCGGGAGGTTCGGTGACCGGAGGCCCAGGAAGAAACTGCGCCACTGTGATGTTCAAAGATTTCGGGACCAGCATTGAAGAAGTGGTGAAGAAGACTGAGCAATGGATGACGGCAGCGCATTGGCACGCACAATTCGTCTATGAGGGAGTCGAAGTTCATGGAGAGAAAAAGATCCACGGCGTTAGCGCTTGTCCTTTTTACACTGCTTGCACTGCTTGGCATCGCGACGAGTGGCACCGCGCAGCAGTCGTCCGCTGGGCAGCCGACGGCGCACAAAACCACGAGCATTAATGCGCGTACGTCCGCAGCAAAATATAAGGTACCTGACAATCCAAGCCCGCACCCTGCTCCCGAGCAGCCCATCCCGTACAGTCACAAGCAACATCTCGCTTTCGGTTTGAAGTGCCAGGAGTGCCACACTAATCCTGAGCCGGGCAAGCTCATGACTTTTCCTGACACCGCCAAGTGCATGCAGTGCCACGTTACCATTGGCAAGGATAAGCCTTCGATACAAAAGATCGCGCAGTACGCCGCATCCAACCAGCAGATTCCGTGGGTGCGCGTTTACAAAGTGATTCCGGGAGTCAATTGGACCCATCGCGCTCATCTCTCGGCAGGCGTAAAATGTGAAACGTGTCACGGAGATGTGTCGCAAATCTCGGCGATGTCAGAGATCACCAGCGTGGTGACCATGTACAGCTGTTTGAGTTGCCATGAGATGAATCATGCCAAGAGTAGCTGCGAAACGTGTCATTCCCGCCCAAGTTTCGAGCACTCCTCGGTTGCGGATGTACGCAAAAATTAAAATTTGGGAAAAGTTATGGCTAACGCTTTACAACTTGAAGTAAACGGTAGGCACTACACGGTGAAGTATCCGGGCGATACGCCGTTGCTGTACGTGCTGCGCGATGAATTGGGACTTACGGGCACGAAGTATGGCTGCGGGGAAGGGCAGTGTGGCGCGTGCACGGTACTTCTTGGCGGCGCACCGCGCCGTTCCTGCCAGATTCCTGTGAGCGCAGCGGCGGGGAGGCCGATCACCACCATTGAAGGTCTTGAGCAGAATGGCAAATTGCACCCGGTACAGCAGGCTTTTCTGGATGCCGGGGCGTTTCAGTGCGCGTACTGCACCTCGGGAATGATCATGAGCAGCGTGGGACTGCTAAAAACAAATCCAAACCCGAGTCCAGCGGACATTGTGCAAGGCTTGCAAGGCAATATGTGCCGGTGCGGAACGCATCCGCGCATCATGGAAGCGGTATTAAACGCAGCGAAAGCTTCGCAGGAGCCGGGGCGATCATGAAACGTGCCGAGAAATTCGTTCCCGAACCTGAGCGGTTTGAATTCAGCGAAAATCCTATTCACAAATTCGAACTGGCGCGCCGCGATTTCTTTCATTTGTTGGGCGCTGGCATTGCGATTTTCACGTCAGCGACCGCTACTTTCGCGGGACAGGAAACGGCGCCGCAATCGAAGTCCTTTCATCCCGAAGAACTCCCGACCGACATCAGCGCGTGGCTGCATATCAGCGAAGATGGCACGATCACCGGATTCACAGGCAAAGCGGAAATAGGGCAGAACATACGCACATCGCTGGCGCAAACCATTGCGGATGAGTTGCGCGTCCCGTTTGAGAGTGTACGCATGGTGACGGCGGATACCACGCTCACGCCATTCGACGCGGGAACGTTCGGCAGCCGGTCCACTCCCAGCATGACCCCGGAGTTCCGGCGCGTTGCGTCAGCGGCGCGCGATTTGCTAGTCGCGGAAGCCGCGAAAAAATGGAACGTCGCCCCTACGGGGCTGGTTGCCGCGGACGCTAAAGTTACCGATCCTGTCTCGCACAGTTCTGCAAGCTACGGCGAGTTAGCTCAAGGCAAAACACTGGCGCAAGTTTTGCCGGCGGACGACCCCACCACTCCACCCACGCAATGGACCATTGCCGGGAAAGAAATTCCCAAGGTGGGGGCGCGAGCTTTCGTAACCGGAGCGCACCACTACACCCCCGACATGCAACTGCCTGGGATGCTGCATGGCAAAGTGCTGCGGCCGCCGTCATTCGGCGCAACCATCGTTGCTTACGACGACAGCGCGGCAAAAGCAAAACCCGGCGTGACCCTTGTGCATGATGGAGATTTTGTCGGTGCGGCGGCGCCAACTGTGCATGAGGCCCAAAAAGCTTTGAATGCGCTTAAGGTGAAATGGAAGGAAGTGCCGCAGATTTCGAACGGCGAATTATTTTCTTACTTGAAACAGAATGGCGCGGCGGGCTCGGATAAAAAGCCGATTAAAGAGGGCTCGCTACAAGACGGATACGCCAGTGCTGCACATCGTTTGGATGCCACGTATACGGTGGAATATATCGCGCATGCGCCTCTTGAACCACGCGCGGCGCTGGCGCAATGGAAGGACGGCAAACTCACGGTGTGGACGGGGACGCAGCGTCCCTTCGCAAACCGCGATGAACTGGCCGCGACATTTCACGTACCGGAAAGCAATGTTCGCGTCATCGTGCCCGACATGGGCTCGGCCTATGGGGGAAAACATACCAGCGATGCGGCGCTCGAAGCGGCTCGCCTGGCACGCGCAGCAGGGCGGCCCGTGAAAGTTGTGTGGACGCGTGAAGAGGAATTCACCTGGGCGTATTTTCGCCCTGCTGGCGTAATTGAAGTGAAAGGCGCTATCGACTCGGACGGCAAGCTGACGGCGTGGGAGTTCGACAATTATCAATCCGGCAAGTCCGGCATAGAAACGCCGTATGTGGTAGCGAATCAGCGTGTCGAATATCACGCCGTCCCGTTGGTGCTGCGTAGCGGCTCGTATCGCGGGCTGGCCGCCACCGCCAACCACTTCGCGCGCGAAACGCATATGGACGCGCTGGCACGCGCCGCGGAAATCGATCCGCTAGCTTTTCGCGTCAAGAATCTTTCTGACCCGCGGATGCGCGCCGTACTGGAAGCCGCGGCGAAATCCTTCGATTGGCCGCGCAAGACAACCACCGACGGCCAGGGATTTGGTTTGGCGGCCGGTAATGAAAAGGGAAGCTATGTTGCCACATGCGTTGAGGTCGCGATCGACGCCAAAGGCGAAGTGAAAGTGGTGCGCGTAGTGGAAGCGTTTGAATGCGGCGCGATCGTCAATCCCGATGGCCTGCGCAATCAAGTGGTAGGCGCGATTATTCAGGGGCTCGGCGGCGCATTATTCGAAGCCATCCAATTTGAAAATGGCCGCATCCAGAATCCTCATTTCGCGGCATATCGCGTCCCGCGCTTTCGAGATCTTCCCGAGATCGAAGCTGTCTTGATCGACCGAAAAGACGTCGCGCCGGCGGGCGCAGGAGAAACGCCCATCATGGCCATCGCTCCGGCCATCGGCAATGCGATCTTTGATGCCACTGGCAAACGGCTGAACACGCTTCCGCTAGCTCCGAACGGCGTCCAGACATAAAGCTACGGTGTTGATTGACAGCATTGCCGTTGCACTCTAGGATTATCTCGATGCGGTCGTGGCGGAACTGGCAGACGCACTAGCTTGAGGTGCTAGCGCCGCAAGGCGTGGAGGTTCGAGTCCTCTCGACCGCACCA
>JAUTXJ010000384.1 GCA_030838075.1 Acidobacteriaceae bacterium | reverse complement strand
CGCGGAGAGAGAGACGTGAACGGAGGCCAGCGCGAACCAAAGTGTCATGTGTTTCGCGCAACCCAATTTCCCACGGCAGGCCCGTGTTCTTAATGGACGTAAGCGGAGACGATCCGGTTCCACCATTATGGCCACTGATGGTAATGACGTCGGCGCCCGCTTTCGCAACACCTGCGGCGATAATTCCCACTCCCGCGCCGGAAACCAGTTTCACTCCAATTCGCGCATAGGGATTCACGGCACGCAAATCATGAATCAACTGCGCCAAATCCTCGATGCTGTAAATATCGTGATGCGGTGGCGGCGAAATCAGCGGCGTTCCAGGCGTCGCGTGACGGATGCGCGCGATATATTCCGTGACTTTGCGTGCCGGCAGTTGCCCACCCTCGCCAGGCTTCGATCCTTGCGCCATCTTTATTTCAAGTTCTTCCGCGTGCACCAGGTAGTCCGCGGTCACACCAAATCTTCCCGATGCCACCTGCTTGATCTTGTTTGCCGCTTCCGGCTCGTAACGATACGTCGCGGGATCTTCGCCGCCTTCCCCCGTATTGCTGCGTCCGCCCAATTGATTCATGGCCACCGCCAGCGTGCGGTGAGCCTCCGGCCCCAGAGAACCGAGCGACATAGCCTGCGTGCTGAAACGCTTCAACACCGATTCCGCAGGCTCCACTTCCTCCAAGGCAACAGGCGTTCCCGGCACGATATCCAGCAAATCGCGCAGAAACACCGTTCCCTGCCGTTCCGCAAGCTCTTCTAACGCGGAATATTTTTGCGCATCAGGCGCGCGCACGTGCGCATGCATACGCCGCACCAGCTCCGGTGAGTTAGCATGCAGCTCTGCACCTTTGCGGAAACGATACAGTCCCGCATCGCCCAAGTCTGGCTGATGACCATCCGCCGTCGCAGCGAAAGCCTTTTCATGCATCTTCAAATAATCGCCCAGCAGCTCGTCCAAAGTTTTTTGGCCGGGAAAATCGGCGGCATCTTCAAAAAATTCCGCGCACAAATCTTCCGCCAGCCCGACTACTTCGAAAAGCTGGCTATTGCGATAGCTCGCGACGGTCGACACACCCATGCGCGCCAAAACTTTTCGTAACCCGGCATTCACGGAACTTCTCACCCGCTCCGCTCCGCCGCTTTCCAGCGCTTCCGCAAACTGATCAGCCAGGTACGGCAAAACCGCGCTCGCTCCCGCAGCCACCAGCAGCGCAACGTGATGCGTATCAAAAATCTGCGCCGATTCCACCACCAGCGGCACATCCCACAGTCCTTCGCGCACCATCGCTTTCCATACCGCTGCAGTCGCCAGCAGCGCCGGCAAGCACGCCCGTTCCGCCCCTATACCGCGATCGCTAAGGAGGAGGAATCCCGGGCGTCCGCCGCTACTCAGAGGGGTAGTTGCGAGCTGAGTAACAGCGCGGCGCGCGCCCGGGACTCCCATGGCGGCAAGGAAGCTCATATCGATGCGGCGCGGTTCACCAAATGCTTCGACAAGCCCCGCGAACTGCGCAGCATCTATCAAGGGCGTAGGTAAAGTGACGCCGCCCTTCAAATGCACTTCGAGCGACATCACGTGCGATTCGCGCAGCGGATCGATGGGCGGATTGGTGACTTGCGCGAAACGTTGCTTGCAGTAATCCCACAGCGTCCGCGTCAGCGTCGAAAGAAATGCCGGAGGCGCGTCGTCTCCCATGCTCCAGTCGGCTTCTTTTCCATGCACCAGCGCGGAAAACAGCGTCTTGAATTGATCTTCGGTCCAGCCCGCCGCGGCAGCCATGCGTTTTGGTTGTTCAATCGGCGCAAGCGCAGGCATAGAGCGAGCGACAGAATTGCTTGTTGGCCGCTGCGGAGCTGGCCCCCGATCAACATTGGCCGCGAGCCGCTTCAGAATGTCGCGCCACCGAAGGAAAAGTCCGGACCCCGGATCAGCGAGAATCATTTCGCCCGGGCCCAGACGCTGCCGCTCCGCGATGCGCGATTCCTCAAAATCGATCAGTCCAGTTTCTGATCCCGCGATCAGCAAGCCGTCATGTGTCAGCGTATAGCGCAGCGGCCGCAAGCCGTTGCGATCCAGTTTTGCCCCTACCAATTGTCCGTCAGAAAAAACCAGAGCGGCCGGGCCATCCCAAGGTTCCCCTTGCTGCGAAACCGCGGTCAGTGCGGCGCGTACATCGCGCGACAGAACCGGATCCCTCTCAAACGCCGGCGGAACCAGCCCGAGCATTGCTTCTTCTGCTGACAGCCCTTCCAGTAATTTCAGCTCGAATGCATTATCAAAACTCGCTGAATCGCTGACGTTCGGTTCCAACGCTCGGAACCACGCCCCCGCCTTCAACGCCGTGCGCTGTTCGCGTTGTTTGGCCCGCATCCACCGCCGGTTGGACACGATGGTGTTGACTTCCCCGTTGTGCGCCACGTGCCGGAAAGGCTGAGCCAGGTCCCACGACGGCTGCGTATTTGTCGAATAGCGCTGGTGAAATATCGCGAAGGTCGTGGCGAAAGACGTATCGCGCAAATCTTCATAAAACTGCGGAAATTGCCACGGCGTCAGCAGCCCCTTGTACACCACCGTGCGCGACGACAGCGAGCAGATATAACAGCGCGCCGGCATGGCGATTTCCGCGCGCTTGCGCATCATGGCCATTCGGCGCTCAAATCGCGCCGGCAATTTCGCCCGATTGATGGGCTCCACAAAAAACTGCCATATCTCCGGCATGGTTTCCAGCGCCCGCCGGCCCAGCGAATTCACGTCCACCGGTACGCGCCGCCATCCCAATACGCGACAGCGCTCGCTTTCCGCCGCGTGCTCTACCGCGGATCGCGCGTCGCTTACCGCATGGGCCGCCAAAAACGCGAATCCAAGCCCAAAATTTTGTGGAAGCTCAATGCCCTGCTCTTTTGCGCGAGAACGGAAAAAATCTTGAGGAAGCGAGGTCAACAGCCCCGCGCCATCGCCGCTGGCGCCATCCGCATCTACACCACCACGATGCGTAAGCCGCTCCAGCGCGGTCAAAGCATATTGAATAATGTCGTAGTTTGCGGAACCGCCCAGGCGCGCTACAAAACCAGTGCCACAGGCATCATGATCGGGATGTCCCCAGTTCGGATGCCGCCCATTCTGCCCCGCGCCGGCGCGCGGAGAAACGGGTAACCGCTGGTCTAAGTACCTTGGGCGCCCGGAGGCCATATGTTTGTATAGGGCCTGGCCATGAGCAAGTAAAACTCAGAATTTGAATACGCTGGATTCGTTTTCTGGCGAGACAGCCAATTCCGAGCGAAATCCGCAAGATTTCGCATTTTGAAGGGAGACCGTAGGATGAATTGTTACAGATTTTTAATTAAAACTTTAACTAGAATTTGGTCACTTCCGAGAAGTGGAACTCCCGCACCTTCATCGCTGGAACCACCATTTCGAACGCTTCTTCGCCGGTCGCCCGCACCGCCGGCCCCATCAGCTCGACATTCCGCAACATCTCCAGCAACGACTGGTTAAACCGGAAATTCCGTACCGCCGAGACCACGCGCCCCTTCTCCACCAGAAATAAGCCATCCCGGGTCATACCGGTCATGATCTTTTCGTACGGGTCCACTTCCCGGATGTACCACAAACGCGTAACCAGCAGCCCTCCCTCCGTCGTCGCAATCATTTCTTCCAGCGAAGATTTGCCACCCGAGAAAACCAGGTTCATGGGCGCCTCGCCATATTCGTTCGGTAGCATGAAGCCATGCCCAGTAGGTTTTTTGCCCGCGATTTTGGCGCTGGCGCGCGAATACACGAGGTTCTTCGGCACGCCGCGATCGACAAGTTGCACTTTTTGTCGCGGCATTCCCTCTCCGTCAAATGGCGCGCCCAATTGCAACGGGTGGTACGCGTCATCCCAAATCGAAATATTCTTGCCGAATAATTGCTTGCCCATACGCTCGTTCAGGCACGACCGCTTATCTTGCACAGCCGTGGCCGCAAAATCGTAGAAAAGAAATCCAACCAGGTCCAGCACCGCGGCAGGTTCCAGAATCACGGTGTATCGCCCAGCTGGTAATTCGCGAGCTTCTACCGCAAGATGCGCTTTTTCGCTGGCTCGCCCCGCTAGCTTCTGCGGATCGAAATTTCGCACATCCGCGGAATTTGCCTTGGCCCAGCTAGCGGCCGGTTTTTCCTGCATGGTGATGGAAAATTCTGCGTGCGTCTCGCTGTACGCCGCGAATAGCCCGCGCGAATTTCCCACTGCCATCTGATTCTGGCCCGTGGCAAAAATCCCGGCGGCGACCTGGCCACGTTTGATCGCTAGGTCGCACGCCCGGCGCACCGCCAGCGCGCGGTCTTCGGGAGTAATCGCGGCCGTTTGCTTCACAAAGCGATTCACCCGCGAATACTTCTGCGGCCCCGGCATCGAGAGTAAGAGCGGATTCTTCGGTTGGCTGGCTGCCAGCGAAAGCGATCCTTCAATCGCATTCCGCAACGAATCTTCATCGATTCGATTGGTCGTCGTACGCGCCGTACGCCCCTCAAATACCGTTCGAATCGAGACCGTCAGCCCGTGTTCTGAAACATTCTGATGAATCGCATTATTCGCGAAACGTGTCAACGCGTCGGCCGCCTCATCTACCTGAACTTCTGTTTCTTCCGCGCCAATCTTCTTCGCCAGCCGCAAAACCGTCTCGATAATTTGTAGGAGTTCCCTCTCCCGTAACAGCTCGATCGGCGCGGCTGCTTCGCTCGTTTTCCGGCGCATCTGTGCTTTAGCGGCCGCTCTCATTGATTCGCGAATGCCGCCCCGATATGAACATTGCTGAATCGTGAAGGCGAAGCTCCGTGCCCCGTGCCCATCGTTTGCATCGGTTGGCCCTTACCGCAATTCGGAGTGCCCCACAAAGTCCAATGCTCCGCATTGCAGATGGCATCGCAGGAATTCCAGAACTCCGTAGTAATTCCACTGTAGCTGGGGTTTTTCAGCATGCGGATTTTCTTGCCACCTTTAATTTCCCACCCAATCTCCGTGGAAAATTGAAATTGATAGCGCCGGTCATCAATCGACCACGACCGATTGGTCTCCATCAAAATTCCATCGTCGGTACTTTGAATCAAATCGTCAAAATCCCAATTGCCCGGCAGCAAGCTCACGTTGGTCATGCGAATGATCGGCAAACGGTTCCAGCCCTCGGTGCGCATGGTGCCCGACGAACGCTTCAACCCGATCAAATGTGCGGTCTCGCGATTCGAAAGATAACCACGGAATTGCCCCGCCTCGATAATATCCGTGCGTTGCGCGGGTACGCCCTCATCGTCATACGCAAAGGTCCCTAAGCCTTGTCCATGCTCGAGCCGCGCGTCCGCCACCACATTTACAATTTCCGACGCATACTTCAGCCGGTTCAGCTGGTCGAGCGTCAGAAAACTCGTGCCCGCGAAATTCGCTTCTTCACCGAGCACGCGATCCAGCTCAATGGGATGCCCGACCGATTCATGAATCTGCAATCCCAGCTGGCTCCCGCCCAGAATTAGCGTGCCTTTTTTCTCCGGACATTGCGCCGCGCTGTGCAGCGCTACCGCTTCTTCCGCAATCACCGCCGCATTTTTCACCAAGTCCAGCGATTCAATCAGCTCGTACCCTTTCAAAGCATGCTGTCCGCCAAAACTATTTGGATACGAACGCTTCTGAATTTCCTCATTCTTGAACGAAGTCGCCGCAATCCCGCATCCTGA
The DNA here is from genome assembly GCA_030838075.1 of Acidobacteriaceae bacterium. GTDB lineage: Bacteria > Acidobacteriota > Terriglobia > Acidiferrales > UBA7541 > Acidiferrum. The sequence goes on along the minus strand of JAUTXJ010000384.1, from coordinate 5,992 downwards.
CGTCACTTTCCGTTGATGAATGCGCGATCCGATGCTGGACGCAAACCAGCTATCCGTTTTACGGAATTGCATATCGGTTTCCGTCAGCGTCACGCCTTTCACTCGCCGCATTTCCGCGTCCGCGGACAAAAGAAGACCAAGTTGCGTCTCCAATGGAATTTCAAAGGGGTCTTTGCGAAACGGACTCTGCCAGCTATCGATGTGAGCCTGTTCATCAACCATCACCACATCATGCCGTTTGGCACTAGCCGAAGCCCTGGCAATTGCCACCGCCTGCGCCGCGCAACTCGCCACGCCCTCACGGGTCAGTCGGTCGGTCGACGCGAATCCCCACGCCCCATTGGCCAGAACGCGTATCCCCAACCCAATAGATTCCGACTGCGACAACGTGCCAACTTTTCCATTCTTGGTCGTCAAATCACGCTGGCGCTGATACATAACACGGACATCGGCGTAAGAAGCCCCGCGCAACCGCGCAGTTTCAAGCGAGCGAATGCAGAGATCCCACATAAATTTTTACCTTGCTAAGTCTACGCAACACTTGCTGGTGAAACAAATTAGGGGCGCAACGTTCTGCGCCCCTGTAAGATTCCCACCAAAAAATCCAGCAGCGTACCGTTCTTTACGTGCCTTCTTGCCACGACGCCAAATAGTGTTCCTGCTCCGGCGTCAGCTTATCCAGATGGTGTCCCATGCTTTCCAGTTTCAACCGCGCGATTTCCTTGTCCAAATGTTCCGGCACTACATACACCTGTGGCTTCAGCGTCTTGTAATTAGCGCGCAAATATTCAGCAGAGAGCGCCTGATTCGCAAAACTCATATCCATCACCGAAGCCGGATGCCCTTCCGCAGTAGCCAGATTCACGAGCCGCCCTTCGCCCAACAAATAAACCTTGCGATCGCCCTTCAACGTATATTCATCCACCAGCGGGCGAACTTCCCGCTTGCCGCTCGACATTTTCTCCAGCGCGGGAATATCGATCTCGACGTTGAAGTGCCCGGAGTTACAAACAATCGCGCCAGCCTTCATCTTTTCAAAATGCTCGCCGCGAATCACGCTCTTGTTTCCGGTAACGGTGATATAAATGTCGCCTTCTTTCACCGCCTGTTCCATGGGCATCACGCGGAAACCGTCCATCACTGCTTCAATGCCCTTCACTGGATCAATTTCCGTGACGATCACATCCGCGCCCAGGCCCTTCGCGCGCATCGCCACGCCACGCCCGCACCACCCGTAACCCGCCACTACAACTTTTAATCCCGCGATCAACACATTCGTCGCGCGAATCACGCCATCAATGGTGGACTGCCCGGTCCCATAGCGATTATCAAAAAAGTGCTTGGTCATGGCATCATTCACCGCCACGATCGGATACTTCAGCGTTCCATCCTTAGCCATCGCACGCAAACGAATCACGCCAGTGGTGGTCTCTTCCGTTCCTGCAATCACGTGCGGCACCAAATCGGTGCGTTTGGTCAGCAGCATGGTCACCAGGTCAGCGCCATCGTCCATGGTGAATTGCGGTTTATGATCCAGCGCCGCGCGCAAGTGCGTGTAATAGGTCTCGTTGTCCTCGCCCTTGATCGCGAACGTCGGAATGTTGTAATCGCGATTCAGGGACGCCGCAACTTCATCCTGCGTCGAAAGCGGATTTGACGCGCACAGCACCGCATCCGCCCCGCCGTCCCGCAACGCGATCATCAGGTTCGCGGTCTCGCTGGTGACGTGCAGGCAAGCTGAAACGCGCAGCCCTTTCAACGGCTGTTCTTTCAGGAATCTTTTGCGAATGGATTCGAGCACCGGCATCTGCTGCTGTGCCCACTCGATCTTGCGTTTACCTGCGTCAGCCAGCCCGATATCTTTCACATCACCTTTTTTCAGTTCAGCGGTAGCCAATGAAATGCTCCTTAATTAAATTTTGCAGGCGAAAATTTCGCTCGAGGAAAGGGGACAAAAATTCTTGAACCACACAAAAAGTTGAACTACACGGAACTAATGGCGCGCCCCAACTTCCGCGGTCGCATTCGCGTTTTTGGTCGAGGACGCACCAAGACCGGCAGCCTCGCGCAATGCGCTGGCCCGATCAGTGCGCTCCCAGGTAAATCCCGGGCCGGTGCGCCCGAAGTGCCCGTAAGCCGCGGTTGGTTTGTAAATAGGCCGGCGCAGATCCAGGGCTTCGATAATCCCCTTCGGCGTAAGCGAGAAAAATTCGCGGATCAACTTGGTGATTTTTTCTTCCGCCACCGTTTCCGTGCCAAACGCATCGACCATGACGGAAACAGGCTCAGCCACGCCGATCGCGTAAGCCAACTGCACTTCCGCCTTGCTTGCCAAACCGGCGGCCACAATATTCTTCGCAATGTAACGGGCCATGTAGCAAGCCGAACGGTCTACCTTGCTGGGATCCTTGCCGGAAAAAGCTCCTCCACCGTGGCGGCTGTAGCCTCCGTACGAGTCCACAATAATTTTTCGTCCGGTCACACCGGCATCGCCCATCGGGCCGCCAACCACAAATCGTCCCGTAGGATTGATGTGGTATTTTGTTTTGGAATCCAACATCGCCGCCGGAATGATGGGCTTGATGACCTGCGTGATAACTGCTTCGCGAAGCTCTGCGTTCGAAACCTTGTCGTCGTGTTGCGTGGAAACCACCACCGCTTCAATGCGCGCCGGCCGTCCGTTACGATACTCAATGGTGACCTGCGATTTTCCATCCGGCCGCAGGAAATTAACTTTCCTTTGCTTGCGAATGTCCGCCAACCGTTGCGTCAAGCGATGCGCCAGCTGGATCGGCATGGGCATCAACTCTTCCGTCTCGTCGCAGGCAAAACCAAACATCAAACCCTGATCGCCCGCCCCGCCGGTATCCACTCCCAGGGCGATATCCGGAGATTGCCGCTTCACTGTGCACAGCACCGCGCAGGTTTCGCAATCATACCCATACTTCGCGCGGTCGTAACCCACGCCTCGGATGGTCTCCCGCACCAGTTCGTCATAATTCACGTGCGCGCTGGTGGTAATCTCTCCCGCAACCACCGCCAGACCAGTCGTGACCAGCGTCTCGCAGGCCACCCGACCCATGGGGTCCTGCTTCATTACCTCGTCGAGCACCGCGTCCGATATTTGGTCCGCGATTTTGTCCGGGTGACCTTCGGTCACGGATTCCGATGTAAACAGGAAATTACGTAGGGCTTCGCTCAAAACAAATCTCCTTCTTGTTGTTGCCGGGAACGGCAGTTTAGGCGGCGCAGCTGCGCGGCTTTTAATTATAGTAGGTACTTCTGAACGGTACCATTCGAAAACACAAGAATCAAATTGTTGAATCCAAATGCGTTACAAGCCACGTGAACGGTAGTACGAAGGGGTTGAGTGGACAGGTACCTGTCCTTTGAGATTTCCCAGGCTCGGTCGTCTAGGCCACGTCCGCATCATCCAGCTGTACGCTCAACTTCCCTTTGGTCTTCTTCTTGGCCATTAAATACGACCGGATAAACGGATCCAGGTCGCCATCCAACACGCGGTCCACGTCACCCACCTCAAATTTCGTGCGGTGATCCTTGATCAGCCGGTACGGCTGCATCACGTAGGAACGTATCTGGCTCCCAAACGAAATATCCAGCTTGGATTCGTCCAGCTTATCGGTAGCCGCCTGCCTCTTTTGAATTTCCAGGTCGTATAGCCGCGAGCGCATCATCTTCATCGCAATCTCGCGGTTCTTGTGCTGACTCCGCTCGGCCTGGCATTGCACCACGATATTCGTAGCCAAGTGCGTGATGCGTACCGCGGTTTCCACTTTATTTACGTTTTGCCCCCCTGCGCCGCCGGCCCGAAAAGTATCCACGCGAATTTCTTCCGGCTTCACGTCAATCTCAATGCGATCATCAATTTCCGGAATCACAAACACCGAAGCAAACGAAGTATGCCGCCGCGCCGCCTGATCGAACGGCGAAATGCGCACCAGCCGGTGCACCCCCGTTTCGCCGGTCAGCAACCCATAAGCAGTTTCGCCGGTGAATTGAATTGTCGCGGACTTGATACCCGCTTCTTCACCCGGCGTCTCGTCCAGCACCAGCGCGTTCATGCCCTTGCGCTCCGCCCAACGCAAATACATGCGCAGCAAAATGGACGCCCAATCTTGCGACTCCGTGCCGCCGGCTCCCGGCTTGATAGTCATGATGGCGTTCAGATGATCATTCTCGCCCGACAGCAGCGTCTTGGTTTCCAACTCAGCGACGTAGGTCTCAGCGGCATTCAGTTCGCGATCCAAATCTTTCAGCAAATCGTTGCGCTGATCGGCGTTAGTTTCTTCTTGCGCTAAATTGATGTACGTCTCGATGTCTTCGGACATGGACGCGAGTTTATCGTCCGCGCCCACCTGGTCCTCGGCCCGCTTACGGTCGCGCAGCACGGCCTGCGCGGCTTCTTGATTACTCCAGAAATTAGGGTCCGCGACGCGCGCTTCGAGGGACTTCAGGCGCTCGCGATGCTGCGGGGCGTCAAAGATAACTCCGCACAAGCGTGATGCGCTCTTTCAGACCTTCATACTTGTGCTGCAAATCTTCAATAATCATACGCGGGAACGCGAGGAGACCGGGTCAGGAACCACATGAATTGGCGAAGTCAAAAAATCTACCGGTATCGGAATACTATCGCGCGAAACATTTCCTTTCCAAAAAGTTGAGGCCAACAGAATAGCGGAAACCGCCACGCAGAGCCAGGCGAACCAATCTCCAAATCGCGTGTAAATGGTGCGGTCGGTGCGAAAATCGTACGGCAAATCGGCGCTCGCGCGCACATCCGTCGGCAACGGCTCATACATTCGTCCGTAAGGATCGACCGACGCCGTATATCCATTATTGGTCACGCGAAGCAGCCACCGGCGATTCTCCACTGCGCGAACACGAGCCATCAATAAATGCTGTCGCGCCGCCGCCGAACGTCCGAACCAGCCGTCATTCGAAATATTCACCAGCAGCGTCGCCCCATCCGCGGCGAAGTGTCTGATTTCCCCGGGATAAATCGCTTCATAGCAAATAAATACTCCCAACGAATATCCGCCCGGCAATGGACCTACGCCGTACGTTTGACCTTTGCGAAATCCGCCCACTTCATCCGACACTCGATTCACCACTTCATGAATCAACGGGAAAGGTTCGTACTCCCCAAAGGGCACCAAATGGACTTTGTCGTACGAAAAAATCCTCTGACCTTGCGGATTGAAAAGCAACGCGCTGTTAAACGGAACCAATGTGGCGTGAGCTGTTGACGCCGCTCCATCCGCTGGCGCTTTCCACTCGATAACTCCCACCAGAAATGGATGACCAAAATTCGCCGCGAGCTTGCTGGCAAATTGCGCAAATCGCGGATCTTGATAGGAGAACGGCGCCGGCGCTTCCGGCCAAACCAACAGATCAACATCGTGGCCGTGGGACCCAAGACTCAGGCGCGCCGCTTCCAGCATGTCGCTGGTGTGTTCGGCAAACCAGTTCGAGCCGTATTCAGGCGATTCCGGGAAGTTCAGCTGCACCGCCCGGGCCATGTGATTTGTTTGCGGCTGCGGAACAAGTCGCGGCCCGATCAACATTGCCGCTATCACGCCTGTTGCTGCCGCGGCGAGTATGCCCAACCTTCGTCTCGCCGTCGCTGACGGCCCGACTTCCGCCCACGCCAGCAAGGCATTGAATGCCGCCACCAAAAACGACAGCCCATAAATTCCCGTGATACTCGTCAGTTGAATAAGTCCAGGATTCGCCGCCGCTGGATAACCCAACAAATTCCAGGGAAAACTTATCTCCGGCAAACGCGCGCGAGCAAATTCGAAAGTTACCCACACGAAAGGCGCCCCGATACAGGCCAGCTCGATGCTGTGCGTCGCGAGTCGCTGCACGATCCATGCAAACATGCCGACCAAAATTCCCCACACCGAAGCGATCAGCAGCAGCACGCCCCACCCGCCGAGGCCAGTCACACCGCCATGCACGGCCAGTACAG
>JAUTXJ010000376.1 GCA_030838075.1 Acidobacteriaceae bacterium | reverse complement strand
TATTCACAGAAGCACCTCGATTCAGGGGCCAGCTCACCCTCCGTCGTAAATCCGATGCGGCGATCATATTCCCCGCAAACGCCAGCGTCAATCGTACGTGCTCAACCCGTGACCTCTTACGAGGTTCGAGCAGTTTATTTTGGAATCGGTCGTGAAAGCGGAGTAGTGAAAAAGCAGTAGTAGAAACGTTCACGCCAACATGGCAAATGAAATTGTCTTCAGTTTACTGCCCCGAGTAATATCCGTCCCGCGCCTGCACCACCATCTCTTTCTGCTTGGTGGTGACATGCAGCTTGTGATATCCCGGCCCGGTATTTTTGTCCGGCGTGTAACCCAGGCTGTACTGATTGCGCAATTCCTCTTCAATCTGCGCGTAAATCTTTTCGACAGTTTCTTTCTTCGAGACCTCAAACATTCTTCCTCCGGTCTCTTTCGAGATCTGTTCCAATATTTTTTTCCCGTCAACCCGCGCTTCCTGGGGACCGCCGCCACCTCCACGCCGCCCCGTCCCAAACGGCCCCATCGAAATCCCGCCGCGGTCGCCAAAGCCCTCGCTATCCTTGAACAAAATCGAATACACCACCGTATCTGCTCGCTGCGCCGTTTCGATCGCCGTTGTTATGCCCACCTTGCTCCCATGATCAACGCCATCCGAAAGTATGATCAGCGCTTTGCGCCCCTGCTGCTTGCTCATCAAATCGTCGCCCGCTAAATACACCGCATCGTAGAGCAGCGTCCCACCGCCGCCGTGTCCCGAGCCTCGTCCGCCACCACCACCGCCGCCTCCGCCCCGCCTGCCGCCAATTCCTCCACCGATCCCGCCGCCACCAATTCCACCGCCCTGTCCGCCGCCGCCTTGACCTCCCCCTCCGCTTTGTCCGCCACCACCACCGCCGCCGGAATTCGCATCCATCTGCGGCGTCTGCAATGACTGCAGCGCCGCCTGCAATTTCGGCCGCGACCCGGTGAAGTCCTCCAACAACTCCACTTGCCTGTCGAAGTGAATCACGAATGCCAAATCTTTATTTTCCCGCAGCAAGTGGTCCAGAAAGCTGTAACTCGCGCTGCGCTCCTCCTCCAAGACGCGCCGCTGGCTCAAACTCGTATCCACCAACAATCCCAGCCGCAACGGCAAATCATTCTCGCGCGCAAAGTAGTTCACCGTCTGGGGACGGCCATCTTCCTCGACCACAAAATCCTCTTTGGTCAGGTTCGAAATAATTTTTCCATGCTTGTCGCGCACCGTAACCGGCACGCTGACGGTTTTCACATCCACCGAAATCTTAGGCGTGCTTCCCTGCTCCGTCTTGGTCTGCGGTTGCGCTTCCTGATTTTGCGCGCCCTGTTGGGGCGCCTCCCGCGAAGCCTGCTGATTACTTTGCCGCGCTTGAGCCGTTGTTTGCTGTCCAGCCTGGGTAAGTCCAGCGACCATCGCCGCCCAAATCAAAATGCCACAGCACAGCCCATCGGCCAACGCGACCCGCGTTCGTGACCAACGCTTCACCAAAGCAATTTTCATTTCGCTCCCAACCGCCCGGCGCCGGACGCTGGCGCCCTCAGGCCACTGCAGAACATAGATGCAAATCCTGCCTTCGCAGACGCCTGCCCCACGAGGTCCTCACACAAAGTCCGCCAGGGCAGACACACTCGTACTGCACTTCTCATTCCCATGCAGATTTAAACTAGTTCCCCGAATCAGTTCTGACCGAGGGCCGCTAGCTCTTTGTTGCAGGGTTTATCTTTAAGTTTAGGAATTTGCTTTTCGACTGTTCAACCGACCAACTACGATCCCAACCGGGGAGAAAAGTCCGTCAAGCTCATGTAGGTAGAATCGACCTTTTCAGCCAGTTTGCCGTTTTCTTCGGACTTTGCCTTAACGCTTTTCCACTCCGGATCGTCCTGAAACGCCTTCCAGTTTTCCGTCGCTGCCGTCCGGCTGGGATGCTGCAAAATATATATCAGCGTATTGCCCTTCTGCGGCTCATCCACAGGCGTCCAGTAAGCCACGCTCTTCATCCCATGCCGCGCAAAAATCTTATCGGTATGATCGCGAAAGCGTGCCAGCAACTCATCCAATTTCCCAGGCGCAGCATGATATATGCGCAACTCGTATACCGTTTCCATCCCAGCCTCCTGCCCATTTCCGCGCACCGCCCCCGACAATGGCAAGAATAGCGTCGCGGAAAGCGTTTGCAGCAATGTTCTTCTGTTCATGCTCGCGGATTTTATCAGAGATAATCTAGAAGAGCACAAGAAAACCTGAGCCACGCTAGCCATCCAAAAAAAAGACCACATACGTAGCAAAGCCGAGCGGCGTTAAAATAACCGCCGTTCGGCTTCGCAGCTCAGCGCTACAGTCGATTCCGGAAAAAACTGCGCCTATATCGTCACAGCCCTCAGTGGCTCTCGCCCGAACAACACGAGTCGCCAATGCTCTTCGGCTGCTCATACATTTTCGTGGCATCCACAACCTGGTTTTTTTCATATTTGTCGTGGTGTCGCACCCACGACATAGAAAACGCCAACCCCTCTTCGTCGCGTCCCTTCGGTGCCATATCAAGAAAATTGTACGCGCCGATCAAAATGTCCAGTCCGCGCCCGTAAGTGGAATACGTGTGATATACCTCGCCCGCCTCATCCTTGTAGAACACGCTGGCGCCAGGCGCCTCGTCGGGAGGGAAATTCTGCATCGTGTAGTTGTAATACACCTCTCCTTTGGCCTTCTCCTCTTTGCTGAACGCCGCCTGATAGTCAAAATTAAAATCCGTCCTATAAGACGAGACCCACTTGAAGTTCCAGCCCATTCGCTTCTTGAACGCCTCAATTTGCGCTAGCGGCGCCCGCGAAACCACCACAAACGTCACATCCCGCGCATTCAAGTGCGGCACGCTGCCATCAAAATGGTCCGCCAGCAACGAGCAACTTTGGCAACCTTCTACCCAGTCCGGCCCAAACATGAAGTGGTACACGATCAATTGGCTGCGTCCCTCAAACAGATCGGCCAAAGTCTCTTTGCCACCTGGCCCTTCGAACACATATCTCTTCTCTACTCGTTCCCAAGGCAATTCACGACGCTGCCGGCTAATCTCATCACGCAGCCGCGTGAATTCCTTCTCCTTGGTCAGCAGCGCTTTGCGCGCCGCTACCCATTGCGCCGGTGACGTCACTTTCGGATTTCCCGTCTTGCTCGTAACCGAAGTAGCCATTGTCGTTTCTCCTCTGTTTTTTTTCTTTGAATCGAAAAGTTTCCATGCTCTTTCCTGGCCGAAAACTTCTCACCACCAGCGCCGTCAATCCTCCCGACGACGTAACTCCCGCGGCCATCGCCGCAACACTCATCAAGCACACTGGACACATCGCTGCTCTCCGCAAACCCGCCGCTAACGTTTAAACGATGCTGCTTGCTTCCCTTCGGCGCGTTGCCGCACCTTTTCATGAATATGCTTCCAGCCCTTCCCCATTCCCTCTCGATGTTCGTCCGGAACCAGCCCCAGCGCGATATGGTGAAATTTAATCAACGTCCCCCCATCCACTTTGCTCAGCCGGTATTGCAGATTCGACACCGCCGCATACGACATAAACAGCGGCCCGGTAATCTCCAACAGCGTCGGCCGCTTGATCGCTTGTACCGTTCCCCAGAAGTGTCCGTTGTCGTCGCCCAAGTCGCGGTACCATCGCCCGCCTGGCCGCGCCTCGAGCTTCATCGGCATCGCCGTCCCATCCGGCGTGGTATTGCCTTCGCCGATCTGCTCCAGAAGCGCCGCAAAAGTATCTTCCAATCCGGCCTTTACGTGAATGTCCTCAGTGATATGCACCGTCAAGTCTTCCACCGAAATTTCTTTCTTGGTAGCTGCTGAACTCATACTTCCTCCTTAACAAAGTTTTTGTTAATCAATTAACGTTTCTCTACTCCATTTGTTTCTTTTTCTCCGCTCTTTCTTTCACCTGCAACAACTGGTGCTTCCACAGCCGTTCAAACCTACTCGTCCACTCGTGCAGCGGCCGAATCGCCTCCGCATTTGCCCGATACAGCATGTGCCTGCCGTCCCGTCGTACGTCCACAAGCTTCACCTCCAGAAGCACCCGCAAGTGCTTCGACACCGAAGGCTGCTCAAATCCCAGCCTCATCACAATTTCCCCGACCGACCGTTCCCCCGTCGCCAGAAATTGCAATATTTCCCTGCGCCGAGGTTCGGCCACCGCATTAAACGCATCCGATGTAGTCGCCGCCCTCGCCATGCCCAAACATTACATGCCCATATGGGAATATGTCAAGCCGTTTTTATCGCCTTCACCTGCAGGCTGCAATACGGATGATGTGTGGATTTGTACGTCGCGGCTTCAGCCTGCCCCCCGAGGCGGGCCGCTACAACTGCGCTCCCGGGCGCATCGGACTTTAGCTCCTGAAGTCGTACTATCGCAGGAATCGCAACCCAGAGCCCGGCTACTCGTAACGCAACGCCACCATCGGATCGACCTTCGACGCCCGCCGCGCCGGAATAAAACACGCCAGCATCGCCACACACCCAAGCCCAAAAGCCACCGCCGCATAAGTAGCCGGGTCGGACGGTTTCACGCCATACAAAATCGCCGACATCAATCGCGTGAGTCCCAGCGCCATCACAATACCGACGGCCACTCCAATGCCGGTAAGTTTCAGCCCGAGTTTTGTCACTAGCCCTAGCACATCCTCACGTTGTGCGCCCAGCGCCATACGCACTCCAATTTCGTGCGTTCGCTCGTTCACCGAGTACGACATCACCCCATAAATTCCGACAACCGCCAGCATCACCGCCAACCCCGCAAAAAGTCCCAAAATTCGCATGAAGAAACGCCAGTCTCCAATCGATTCAGCTAGCAATTGGTCCATAGTCATCACGTTGGTCACCGGCTGGTCTACATCGATTTCGGCAACCGCATTTTTCACCATCGAGACCAAACTAGCGCCCCCCGTCAAAAGCTCAGGCCTGGCGCGCAGCAGCAAGCCTTGATGTAGATGCGCGCGCGCAGCCCCGCCCGGGAAAATTGTTGGCTGCTGAAGATAAGGCGCATATACAAACGGAGGCGTCTCTCCTCCCAACCCAAAATGTTTTACGTCTCCGACCACCCCCACAATCTGCCGTCGCCGCGGTTGATCCACCGGATATGGATCGTAGCGCATCAGAATTTGCTGCCCTATAGGATCCTCGTTAGGAAAATATCGGTGCGCAAACGTCTCGTTCACCACAATGACCCATGGCGCGCTAAGCGTGTCGTGGTCGTTCAAATAGCGTCCCCTTAGTAGCGGAATCTTCAGTGTTTCAAAAATTCCCGCGCTCGCTTCGCTGTAACCCGCTTGTGGCCGGTTTTCGGGTGCTGGCATTGCATGCCCGACAACGGAAAACGAGTATTGCTCTGCGCAGCATCGCGTCGGTATCGCCCCGATCAGCGCAGCCGACTCCACTCCCGGCAATGCACTAGTTTTTTCCAGCAATCGTTGGTAAAAAGCCGTGACTGTTGGCAATACTTTTTCCATGTCTCCGCCCGGAATTCTTTCCAGGTACTTGCCTCCTTCCGGAACTTGGAAGTCCATGGCCACCACGTGGTTCGCGTCAAATCCAGGCTTCACCCGTTGCAATCGTAGAATCGTATTGATCATCAACCCGGCGCCCACCAACAGAACGAGGGCCAGCGCCACTTCGGCCACCGCCAGTCCATGCCGCGCCAGCCGGCTTCCTGAACTGGTCATCTTCCGCTCTCCTTCTCTCAGCACCAAATTCAAATCTGGTCGAGAAGCATGAAGCGCCGGTCCTAATCCGAACAAAATGGCCGTCACCAATGACACCGCTAGCGTAAACATCAGCACGCGAGCGTCCAGCGAAATCGCCGAAGCATTTGGAAAGTCTCCCGCCAACGCTAAAAATAATTTAATTCCCGCTACAGTTAGCAATATCCCCAGCACTCCTCCAGTAAAGGCCAGCAGCGCGCTTTCCGTCAGCAGTTGTTGGACCAGTCTCTTGCGCCCAGCGCCCAGGGAAACCCGCAAAGCATATTCTTTGCGTCTGGTCTCCGTGCGAAACTGAAATAGATTCGCAACATTCAAGCACGCAATCAGCAAAACAAAGCCCACCGCTCCCAGCAGTGGATATAAAGCGCTGCGCGTCCATCCGAATAATTCTTCATGCAATAAAATCAGTTTCTCGCCCAGTCCCTTATTTGTTGCCGGATACTGCTCCTCCAACCGCCGGGCAATCACGTCCATTTCCTGTTGCGCTTGCTCCATGGTCGTGCCCGGTTTCAGTCGCGCAACTGGCATCAGCCAGTGATCGATGCGCCCCGAATACCGCGAGTTTTCCGGATTAATGGGTTGCCACAAATCGATCGGTCGCCCCAAAAAGGGGGAGAATCCCGCCGGCATCACCCCCACAATCGTTGAGACGATCCCTTCGATCGTCACGCTCTTCCCCAGCACCTGCGGATCGCTGTGGTATTGCCGCTGCCAGAACGGCGTGCTGATCACAATCGTTTGCACTCGGTCCTGAGCCTCTTCTCCCTGAAACACCCGCCCCAGAACCGGCTTCACCCCCAACATGCTGAAAAAATTCGGCGTCACGTATTGCGTGCGCAAAGGCCGCGGCTCGCCCAGCCCTGTAACCACGATCGCGTCATTTCCGCTACTCAGGCAAATATCCTCGAACACGTGATTCTGTTTTTTCCAGTCGACGGTTTCCGCGATCGGAGGAGCTTGTCGCGCATTGGGTTTTGAGTGCTCAGCCTGCCAGATGACCACCAATCGTCCTGGATCGGGATACGGCAGCGGCCGGTACAGTAACGCATTCAAAACGCTAAAAATCGTGCTGTTCGCCGCAATCCCCAACGCAAGAGACAAAATCACCACCACCAGAAATCCCGGATTCTTCAATAAGCTCCGTGTGCTGAGCCGCACATCAGCCAAAAAATTCTCCACCAGTTCGCCGATTTTCATGAGGAAGTCACCTCGCAGTTCGGTTTCTCATTCGCAGCCAGTCCCATCGCAAGTCACACCGAAGCCGCCCATTCTTTGTACGCGGTTCTCAGGAACGAAGTTCCGCTCTCACGCGCCGCGCAAACAGAAATCCACGCCGAACGGGCCGCCTCCTTAGATCAAGACGAACCAGTACAGGACTCGTTTCCTTAAATCAGGCGTAATTTACATCTTTATCCACGCGATATATGCATTAGTCGCGCCTCCGCCCAATTTATCGCCTTGTTTGACTGATCGACCCTACTCCGCTACCATTCGCCGCGCATTTCTAGTTCGCAGCTCGCGGCATCTTCGCCTTTGAAGTGCTCTTAGCCTTTTCAGTCGGGTGGCCCATCCCTGCGCTGTTTGCAAGGGTGGGGCTTATTTCCGAGCATTTTTTTGCCGCGACCTCAGAGCCCCCCGGCTTTAGCCCCTGACGCCGGAAATCCTAGGAGAACTTGTAGCAACAACACGAATGCCACCCATCCATCGCGACCGCCTGAAATCCTTGATGCAGTCGGAACAAGAAAAATTCTCGACCGCCCATCCCAAATCCAAATCTCTCTTCGCCCGCGCCGGCAAATCTCTCCTCGGCGGTGTGCCCATGAACTGGATGGCCAAATGGGCCGGCGCATTCCCTCCCTTCGTCACCGAAGCTCACGGTGCCGAAGTCGTCGATGTCGACGGACATCGCTACATCGATTTCTGCCTCGGCGACACCGCCGCCATGACCGGACATTCTCCCGCAGCCACCGTTTCCGCCGCGCAGTCGCAACTCGATCGTGGAATTTCTTTGATGCTGCCCTCGGAGGACGCCATCTGGGTCGGCGAAGAATTGCAGCGTCGCTTTCGTCTGCCGTACTGGCAGTTCGCACTCACCGCCACCGACGCCAACCGTTTCTCCATTCGCCTCGCCCGCCACATTACCCGCCGGCAAAAAATCCTGGTCTTCAACTGGTGCTACCACGGCACTGTCGACGAAGCCTTCATCACACTGAAAGACGGCGTTTCCCGCGCCCGAGCAGGCAATATCGGCCCGCCGGTAGATCCCTCAGTCACCACAAAAGTTGTAGAGTTCAACGACCTTGCTGCCCTCGAGAAAGCCTTGCAACCCGGCGACGTCGCGTGCGTCCTCGCTGAGCCCGCGCTCACCAATGTCGGCATCGTGCACCCCGCGCCTGATTACCATCAGCAACTGCGCGAGCTCACCCGAAAACATAAAACGCTGTTAATCATCGACGAAACTCACACCATCTGCGCGGGCCCCGGCGGTTTCACGCGCGCCGAAAATCTCGACCCCGACTTCCTCGTCTTTGGCAAACCTATCGGCGCGGGAATTCCTGGGGCCGCCTACGGCTTCACTCACGAAGTTGCCGACGCCGTCTCTGCCGGCATGAATCTTGAAGACTGCGACGTTGGCGGCATCGGCGGCACGCTCGCTGGCAATGCCCTCTCACTAGCCGCCATGCGCGCCACGCTCGACAAAGTCTTAACCGAGGAAGCCTTCGCGCGAATGATCCCGCTCGCCGAAAGGTGGACGGCCGGCGTGCAGCAAGCCATAACTAAATTCCAAATGCCCTGGCACGTCACCCGCCTGGGCTGCCGCGCCGAATATCTCTTTTCCCCAAATCCCGCCCGCAACGGCACCGAGGCTCACGACGCCATGGACTTCGACCTAGAGCGCTTCATGCATTTATTCGCCATGAACCGCGGCATCTTGTTAACTCCATTCCACAACATGGCCCTCATGTCCCCCGCCACCACCCCAGCCCACGTCGACCGCCACACCGAAGTTTTCTCGCAAGCCGTGCAAGCCTTGGTCACTTAATCCCTGCAGCTATGTAGGATCGTTCCGTGAGATCGTTGCGTGGATGGTCGCATACGGTTCGCGGTCAATGTACGAGCCCTGGCCCGTGCTTCTCGCGATCAACCTTGCATCCCTCAACTACCTCCACCAATCAAAATCACGCGGAGGGTGCCCGGGTGCCCCAGGCTCGATTTTCAGCCTGAGTCTTGGGGACATAGCCTGGGCATTAACCGCCTTACAAAAACGTATCGCCGCAATCTTTAGAAGATTATGAAATGCTCCACCGTCTTCTTCTTCCCCACCCTCCTCGGCAACATCGTCGGTGGCGTTTCGCTAGTCGCAGCCCTCGGCCACGCCCAAGTCGTAGGCGGCAAAGGTTAGCCGCCGCAATCGCGGAGCCTCGAGCGCAACCGTCCACCTTCGTCGCCAAAACAACGCTCACATTAATTTGAATTGGGATTTAACTTGCCCGAGAGAACCAGCGGTAGGATTTTCACGAATACCATCACTTGGCCCGCGGAGCGGGAGACGCATCAACACACGTCTCCCCCACCATCACGAAAACTCAACATCTATCTCTCTTCGTGTCTCTCTTGGTGTCTCTCTTCGCGATCCTGATGATTGTGGCGCCACTTCCAGTAGTTTCTCTGGTCTCTGGCTCGCTGGTCGTTGTACGCCCGGTAAGTTTGATGCCGCTCTACCAGGTAGCCCCGGTACGCGTGATCTTCGCGGTCATCCCAATTGTGGTAGTCACGATGGTCACGATCATAGATTCGCACCTGAACACCCTCTTGAGGTCGCGGTGTTGCCATGACGGCCGTAGGCGCGAAGATAGCCCCAGCCAACAACAATGAACCGATAAAGCCATATGTGCGTAACACGATAATTCCCTCCAACCGCAGTGAATTGAAAACCCAGCCTGTAAGCACTATGGCCCCCGCCCACAATGCCGTATGTCCCATTCAGCACACGTGCCTAATCACACAAGCACTGGGGCTTCTGCGGGAAAAATGCGAGGAAAGTTAATGCTAGTAGATTTGCGGCGTGCCGCCAGACAGAACTCGCGCCGCCGTCACCGGAAGCAAGACCAACGTGCAATATTTCATCGCCTCCGAACAGCTCAGCATCCCGCGTTCCACGACGCGGGTCGGTCCGTCGTCTGGAAATAAAATCTTAAATTTAATCTTCGCAAGGTCTGCGGCGCTTTCTTTCAATTCGTCTGCGCCGTTCAAGAACCATACCAACGGTGCGCCTTGCGCCTTCGTCAACGCAATCCCGAATGTCGCCGTCCTATACCCGCCGCCCCATTCCTTGATAGCGCTCGCACGGTAGGAACGCAGCGCGCTTAAATCACCGCCGGCGTCTTTCGTGGTTTTTACACCTTGCGCCGCCAAAGACGTCAGATTCGCGTTCATTCGCTGTCGCAATATCGGGTCGCCATTTTGTCCCAACAAATTCACAACCATCGCGTAGCTTTGCGCCGCCTGTTGCTTCTTGGCCAACTTTTCATAAACTTGTCCCAGGTGATCGCCGATAGCCGGTGCCTGCATCACCGACCATGCCGATTCCAGATATTTCGTCGCGCTCTCGTAATCCCCCATCCGGAACTTGACCCACCCAAGCGTGTCCCATTCCGCTGCCAGGTTCGCCATAACTCCAGTATCTGAAATATCCAGAGAAGCCGCTTTGGCGCTCTGCTCTTCCGTTTTCTTCACCGCTTCTTCCGCGTAATGTAGCGCGTCATTCAGATCGCTCTTCGCCTCCGCCAACGAATACGCCACGGAATTAAGCATTCCAGCGCTGCTATCCAACTCTAACGCCTTATGAAAATGCGCCATCCCCTCCTCTTCGTGGTGTGTATTCAGATACGCTACGCCCAATTCCCGTTGAATTTCCGGCGCGTTCCCGTGTTCTTCCTCCGCCTTGCGCAAGTACACCAGCGCTTCCCCATACCTTCCGGTCTGAAGTAAGAGTGCCCTTACATGTTCGGAAGCCATTGTATCCGCCGGGTTGAGCTTCAATAACTCTTCCCACGCCGTGATCGCTTCTTCGTTGCGATGGGCCCACGCTAGCGCCTTGGCCAATAGTCGCCGGCCATTCACGTTGGTGGGCTCCAGCGAAATAGCCTTCTGATAAGCCTGCATTCCCTGATCAAATTGGCTAGTACCGATGGAGCCGGGTGCAGCGATCATGTGCGCATTTCCCAGAAGCAACCAACAGTCGCTCCAATTGGGCTCCAATCGTAATGCCCGCTCTAATGCCGTAACTGCAGCGCGTGCCGCGCCCAATTTCATCGATTCGTACGCTTGGTCGTAAAGCTTCTGCGCCTCTGCGTTGTCGGAGTGCGTGTACGCGACCGGCATCCCACCCGTCACGCCCGCGGCCTCGCCGGCGCCCGTGACCGGCATGAAGCGGTCCTGGTCCGCCAACATCGCATCCACGAACTTCGAGTATGCGGCACGCTTTGAACCCGGAATTTCATTAACACGAATTTTTAAACGCCTGACACCACTCAATACCCCATCTTCAAAACTGTACGTCGCCGTATAGCTTCCAAAATCCTCCTCCACGCTCACATTGTTCGGCAATACCGGTCTCATGCCTTTTGGAAATTTAACCTTGGCCTCATACGTAATTTCCCCCGGAGAACCTAGCGCCACAGGCTCTGCCAAAGTCTTTCGTTTTTCCCCGAGAGCTGGCAACGTCAACGGCGGAAGCGGCAGAGAAATTTGATGCTCCTTCCAGTTTGAATATTCAGGTCGGCGATACGAATAAGAGAACCAGAAAGGCTGCCCAACCGCCTCTGGTTGCGCCGCGACTACCTCGCTGACCGTTCCTGCAAATCCCATCCCGGCGCTGATCCGCTGCACTAATTCATTCCACTGGCTTTCGGACGTGACCCTGAACGCCGAACGCAGCATTATGTCTGAGTCGCCATGGCTCTCGACCCGTGACTTCCCTTCCAACGTCCCCTCCGCATCCAGCGAAGCATCCATGCGAAACTCTTCACCGTTTGCTCCGGGAGGGTTTTTCGGCGTCTTCGCCAGGCGTGCCGTCGCACCGGAGGGAATTACCAACGCCGATTTGTCCCGAAGTGGCGTCACCAGGTAGCCATACGCGGCCAGCTCCGGGGTCGTGTCCAAGAAAAGAAAAGAGTCGCCTTGCGGGATAGCGGTGATGACGTGATCAAAAAGACCCGGCGAGGGAAAGTCCGCGTCCAGCTTCATCGAGCTGGCCAGTAACGCTGGATACGCCTTTATACCGATAGCCCATAGCAGAGCCGCAAATAACGTATGTTTGTCTTTGCAATCTCCATACTGGTTGGCCAGCACATCTTCCGCGCGATGCGGTGTATAACGCCCCTGCCCTAAACTCACCCCGATATAACGAAAGTGCTGAGAAACAAATTCGTACAGCGCTTGAATCTTTTCGACTTCACTAGCCTTGCCTCGTGTCAGTTCTTCCGCCTTCGCCTGGATGACAGGTGTTACCTGGATCTGCGGCGCAACCAGTCCTCCA
>JAUTXJ010000370.1 GCA_030838075.1 Acidobacteriaceae bacterium | reverse complement strand
TTTGATTCCCTGCCCATAAAATGCGCGGAACAAACTGTCGCCAACCAGCCCGACGCCATATCGCGCCACCACCGAGCCGCCAACCCGCGGAACCACTCGCGTCCCAAAATTAGCGTTGGCTTCCGCGCGACCACCGAAATTCAGCGAAACCCGCCGCAGCGGCCGGTAACGAAAATCCAAAAAACCCGCCTGATTATTCCGCCGCGCGTGATTGACGTTCACCGTGGATAGAAACGCGTTTTCCACTTCATATTCGTAACCCGCAGTTACTCCAAAATTGGTCAGCAGATAGCTGCTCTGCGCGCTCACATTGGCGCGGTTGTACGCAAACCGGCTGTCGCCCGTAAAGTCGCAGAATTCCGCCGTAGGCACAGACGCAGGATTCGCTTGCGGACAGAACACATTGGGGTCGGTGGCAAAAAAACTCTGAATCGGATTGTCATTGTGCTGCCGCGTGTACATCTCACCGCCGCTGATTTCGTGGTGCCAGTGCTTGCCGCTCGCAAAATCCCAGCGCGCGTTAGCGCTGAAAACCCTCTGGTCATATTGTTGATGCAGGCTTGGCGGTTCAAATACCGTTTGCCCCGGGATACCCGCGTCGCTAGTGTTATTGCGCAGCGTAAGCCGTAGGTGGTTCGTCCCACTAAATTGATAGCCGAAATTCCCCGAGAGCGTGCGATTGATAAAACTGTCATTCGGACCCTGTCCATCGGTCTCCAAATACGAACTAGCCGCCGAATAGTCGAAGTTTCCAAGCACTCCGCCAACCTCACCGCCCCCGCGCGCCGATGAAAAACTTCCGCCCTCCGCAAAAACGCTGACCTCCGGAACGCGCGTCTCCCCACGGTGCGTAAATAGTTGAATCACACCGGAAACCGCGTCGGTGCCGTAAATCGCGCTTTCCGCGCCGCGCACAATTTCAACCTTATCGATGTTGTCCAGCGTCAAACTGGAAAAATCCACGGCCCCGCCCGGCGGATTGATCGGCGCGCCATCCACGAGCACCTTCGTAAAGTTGGAATTTCCGCCATTCAGAAAAATAGAAGCGGTGCCGCCTTCAGCGGCAGTTCGCCCGATGGCAATACCAGGCACGAACAGCAGCGCGCTCGGAAGATCCACAGACTGGCGCGCATCAATTTCCTCCCGCGAAATAATCGATACCGGCGCAGTAGCTTGCTCCAACACAGTGGGATCCGCTTCCGCAGTAACCACTACGCTGGAAGACAACCGCTCGAGCGTAAGCCGCGCGCCCAAAACGCGTGATTCTCCCGCGCCCACATCAACAACATCTTCCAGCGATCCAAACGGTGGCCGCGCGAACCGCACCCGATACCATCCAGCAGAAACCGCTAAGCTGTAAGTACCGTCCGCCTTCGAAGTCGCCGATGCCGCAATCCGGCCTGCCTCTCCTTCAAGCGTCGCGGTCACAGCCACGCCACCAACGGCGCCGCCGCTAGCATCGACAATCGTCCCGGAAATCGCAGCATCCCCGGAATTATTTTGTGCCAGTGAGGAAGTTTTGCAGTTCAGAAAAACCAGTAGCAGAATAAAAAACCGAAGAAGTCCACGTAGTTTCATTTCATCCTCCGCTCCCTCTCGCGCGGGAGCACTGAAGGTTGTCCTGCGCGAAAACACTCACGCAGGTTGCGGATTTCGCCGGTCTCCTGGCTTGGCGGCTCTACCGGCTCCTGGCCTTCCCGCAACGGCGCCCACATAAAACGTGAGCAATTCGCTGCAGTGGCCGGAAACCTAAATTCCGCCTTACAGTCGCGCGGCGGCGACGGCTTATTTAGTGAAAGAAAAAATCCCTCAACTAACCGTCTTCCCGAGCGCGAAATCCGCGGTGATTGTGGTGGGGCAATGCCCGCTATGGGTGAAATGTTTTGCCGAGGCAGCAACACCGCGGCGCTAAGTTACACCGATACAAAATGTTTATCGCGAAATTCCGTTACAAAGTCTACTAGCGAAACCTAGTCGCGACAATTCTTGTCGCGAAACTTTATCTGCTTTCTCGGTCGGCCACCACATTCACACGCGGCCTGCCCGACGGACCCAGCTCCACGCTAAGCGGCGTCTGAAAAACCTGTTCCAGCAATTCCCGCTGATACACAACTCCCGGCGGCCCCACACGCAAACACCTGCCTCGCTGAATCAGCACCACCTGGTCGGCATATTCCCCGGCAAGATTCAGCTCGTGCGTCACCACCACCACGGTGTAGCGATTTTCCACCGCCAGATGCCGCAATCCGTGCAGCAAATCCACCTGCGCCGCAATATCCAGATGCAGCGTCGGCTCATCCAGCAACAAAAGCAGCGGCTGCTGCGCCAATGCCCGCGCCAGAATCACACGCTGCTTTTCGCCACCGGACAGCTCTGCCATCCAACGATCGCTCAACTGCGCCGCGCCCACTTGCGCCAGCGCATTTCTCGCTACTGCAATATCCGTGGCACTTTCAAAACGCAATGCCCGCCCATGCGGATGCCGCCCCTGCAACACAAACTCCCATGCACGCGCCGGAAACAACAGCTGACTTTCCTGCTGCACCATGGCAATACGTTGCGCGCGCGTTCGCGCCGTAAGCGAATGTGTCGGAAAGCCATTCAGCAATACTTTTCCCGAAAGCGGCTCCAGCGTCCCCGCGATCAATTTCAGCAACGTCGATTTCCCGCTGGCGTTTGGCCCCAGGATGGCCACAATTTCACCCGCGCGCGCCTGAAAGCTGCTCGCCTCCAAAGTAAACAGCGGAGCCTGCGTGGGATTAGGCGAGTACGCGTAACTCACCTGCTCCACGCTCAAGCGCACCTCGTTATTCGCGCGCGTTGCTTCCCCAGGCGAACGCATGGCTCCCACCGCAGACGGCGCAACCGTGCTCACGCCATTCTCCTGCGTAACAAATAAATAAAAAGTGGAGCCCCTGCCAACGCTGTCATCGCCCCCACCGGCAATTCCGCGGGAGGCACCACTGTGCGCCCGATCGTATCCGCAATCACCACCGCGATCGCTCCGCCAAACGCCGCCGTCGGCAGCAAAACGCGATGGTCCGATCCAAATATCTGGCGCATCACGTGCGGCACCAACAATCCAACATATCCAATCGACCCGCTCACCGATACTGCCAGCCCCGTCAGCAGCGATGCCGCGATGTATACCACCAGCCGCACCCGCGGAAGATCCACGCCCAGATGCATGGCTTCTTTTTCGCCCGACAAAAGCAAATTTAAATCCGAAGCCGTGGTGTAAATCGCCCCGGCGCCCACCAGAAATCCCAGCCACAAAATCCAATACACACTCGGCTGCAGCGATGTCGAAAGATTGCCCATCAGCCAATAAGCCATTCCGCGCAAATTGCTGCCCGTCTCCGAAGTCATCAGAAACATAATGATAGCCGCAAGAAACGAGCCCGTGATCACGCCACCAAGCAGCAGCGTCGTGCTGTCAATTTGCCCCTCGCGTCTCCCCAGAAAATAAACCGCGGCAATCGTTGCCGCTGCTCCCAGAAAAGCTCCGAGCGGCGTGAGCAAATCCGCAACCGCGGGCAGCAATGCCAAATGCGGCGACACCAGCAACGCTAGAATTGCGCCCAGCGCCGCGCCATTCGAAACTCCCAACACATAAGGATCAGCCAACGGATTCCGCAGCAACGCCTGAAAGCCCGTGCCCGCCACCGCCAGCGATGCGCCTACAAAAATTCCCAACAAAATTCGCGGCAGGCGGATATTCATCACGATCAATCCGTAATCGCTCTTGATCTCGCTACCATGGTGCACGATGACCCGGATCAAATCGCGCCCCAGCGCGAATAACGAAACTTCCACTGCGCCGGCCTTCAACGCAATAATCACCACCACAAATAGAATTCCGGCGAGCGCCGCACACTGCAAAAATAAACGTTGGATAGTTAGCGGGCGCATAACCCTTTCGCATCCAGGAGCGCATTGCCGCTCACCTTGTCCGCACCCGGCTTCTCCACAAACGCCTCAGGATGCAGTTTCTCCGCCAACTCCTCGATCGCCGTCACGATGCGCGGAGCCGGCCGGTTCACTGCTTCGCTGATTACCGCAAAGTTCCTATCCCGCACGGCATTTAAAATCCGCCACGCCGGCCGCGTTGCCAGCACGTCCAGATGTTGCGCCGTCGTTTCCGAATGCGATTCAGCAAACACCAAAACCTCCGGCTGCAAGTGCGCAACTTCTTCCAGATTCACCTGCGGCCAATCCTGCTTCGAATCTATGATTGAAACTGCTCCCGCTCGCCGCAACGCATCCGCAATAAATGTATCCTTTCCAATCGAAATCAGCGGATCAGTCCACACCACAAACAACACGCGACGCGGCGGCAGCGCCCCAATCTTCTGCCGCAGAACATCCAGCCGATGTTGCAACTCCTCCGCCAGCGCAGCACCAGCTTCAGGCGCTCCGAGCACATCTCCAAGCCGTTTTGCCGACGCTACAATCTCATCCACATTTCGTGGATCGGTAGCATAAGAAGGAATACCCAGCGCATCCAGCGAGTGCACCGTATCCAAAGTATTCAAATGTCGCGTCACCAGCACCACATCCGGCCGCAAATGCGCGATCTCTTCCAGGCTCGGATTGATCGCGCCCCCAACTTTCTGTTTCTTCTGCGCTTCGGGCGGATAATCGCAATAATCAGTGTCGCCCACCAGCCGGTCCTGCAATCCCAGCGCATAAATCGTTTCCGTCAAGCTGGGCGCGAGCGAAACGATGCGCATCACCGGTTGCGGGATCCGCACCGTTCTTCCAGTTTCGTCCACAACCTCTCGAAAAGTTTGTGCGGGCGCACCATTTTGCGCAACTGAAGTTGTTGAGGCGGTTGAAGCAGTCTGCGCCCACATCACCGGGGCCGTTGCAATCACCGCCAGCAATACCCGCAACAACATCCCGGCAATATTTATCAGCCCGAATCGCTTGGTGTGATGCAATTCTCTATCGTCCTTTGGCAAAAAAATCTTAGCCCAAAAAATAATGCCCCGCGAGAAACCGGGGCACATCGCCAGCGCTCTCTCTCGCGAAGAACGCGCAGTCTCTGCGGCATCGGAGGGTAGCCTGGCTTACGGCTCTTTCAGCCGATTACAGTGGCGGGACCGCGGCCGATTTTCACGGCCTTCCCCGCTGCCCATGCCTGCAAATTGAAAATTGAGTGTATGTCGCGCATCCCGGTGTGTCAACGCGTCAACAAATCACCGCTTCTGGAATTTGTAGCGCCTTCTTTTTTCAACCTCAGCAGCGTGCAAATGTGTCAGCGATTCTTCCAAGTCGGTTTCCGCTTTTCCACCAAAGCCCGCAAGCCCTCTTGTGAATCTTCCAACCGGTACAATTCATTCAAAAAAATATTCATGGAATTTTTCAATCCATCTTTCAGCGACATTCCCATCCCGCCAAGAATCGCTTTTTTTGCCATCGTCAGCACAGGCCCCGAATGGCTGCCGATCCGATGAATCAGATCCGATACCGCCGCCTGCAACTGGGTTTCCGGCACCAGCCGATTGATCAACCCCAATTCCAACGCGCGCTCAGCAGTCACCGGCTCGCCCGTCAACACCAGCTCCAACGCCACCTTCGGCCCGACCAAAAATGGCAAAATCGTGGAAGCCAGTGGCGGAAACACTCCGATAGAAATTTCCGGTTGCGCGAATCGCGCTTTCGGTGTGGCGATCACAAAATCGCCAAACGCCGCAAGCTCCGCGCCGCCTCCAATCGCCGGCCCGTTCACCACGCAAATCACCGGCTTGCCCACTTCCAGCATCCCCGCAAACGCCGCGTGAAAAGCATCCAGCATCTGAAACACGCGCTGCGATGTGTATTCTCCAATATCAATTCCGCCGCAAAATACTTTGCAAGCGGAATCCAGCACAATCAGTTTTACGTCCTCGCGATCGCCCGCCACGCTAACGCCATCGGAAAGCTCCCGCAGCATCGCTTCATTGAGGAGATTATGCTCCGGCCGGCTCAACGTCAGCCGCGCCACGTTCCCCTCCACCTTATATTTGATGTGCTTGAATTCGTCCGGCGCCTGCCTGGCTCGTTTTGTCGAATAATCGTCCGTGACTGACTCGATCATACCTGCTCCCAAATTCCCCGATTAATTTCGACAAGTTACAGGATCAACCGATGCTAGCATGGCAATTCCACGCTTTTAGGGGACAAAAACTTGCCCGTGCGCAAAAGGTTCGCCACGTCCTCCAAAGCACTTTCCAATACAGCGGTCGCCGCGGCCTTCCATGGCTCACTCGATGCCGCTGCCTTTCCGCCTTCCAAAGCGTGGCGCACCGCAAAGCCGGTGCTCTTCGACAGTGACTGGCAAGGAAAAAATGTCGATGCGCATCGCCAGACCGAAGTTCTCCTCCTCTGGACGTCCGAATTTCTTTATCTGAAATTTGTCGCCCGCTATCGTCGCATCACCGTCTTTGATGACGCCGAACCCGGCGGCCGCCGCGATAAACTCTGGGACCGCGATGTCGCGGAAGTTTTCTTGCAACCTGATCCGCAACAAACGCGCCGCTACAAGGAATTCGAGGTAAGCCCCAACGGCTTTTGGATCGATCTGGAAATTGCTAACGGAGCGCTTCAACACATAAAAAGTGGTCTGCAACGCCGCGTAAGTATCGATGAACCTAAAAAAACATGGACCGCCGAATTGGCCATCCCCATGAAAAGCCTCACGCAAACCTTCGACCCGGCTGCGGTCTGGCGCGCCAATTTCTTTCGCGTCGAAGGACCAACCGAGCCACGCTTTTATTCTTCCTGGCAGCCCACCAACACTCCTCAACCAAACTTTCACGTCCCCGACCGCTTCGGATACTTAAAATTCAAGCCCATGCCCACAGTAAAATCGCGAAAACCGAAAAGATCTAAATCGCGTTAGCAATCCTCGCGCGAATACTCGCTGGCATTAGCCCCAGTTTTTTCCTATTCTTCCGGCGTGAATAAATTCTGGCCTCCGCGTACTGCCCACTCTCAAACCTTAATCAGCACGGAGGATGCCCCAGGTTCACAGTTGAGTTATGAACCTGCGTCTTGGGTTGGATTTAATCGTTGCCGTAACTTTTCTCTCTTGGTTTTCTTCGTCTGCTGCGCACTGATTTTTTCGCCGTCCCTCAGACCCGCTCAGCAAAACCCCGCGCCAGAAAAAGCAGGCAATGAACCCGCGGTCACCAAAGTCGAACCACCAACCTGGCGGATCGGTTTATCGTCCGAAGTCATGTTGCTGATCTCCGGCCACAACCTGCAAGCCAACGAAGTTGCCTGTAATCTTCCAACCGTCACCGTCACGCATACTCAGTCTGCCGCCGCCGGGACTTATTTATTTGTATGGCTGAAAATTGCCACCGACACCAGGTCAGGCACCGCGGTCTGCCGCATCACCACGTCCGCCGGAAAAACCTCCTTTGAATTGCCGCTGGCCTCGCGCAGCCCAACCGCTGGAAAGTTTCACGGCCTTTCGCAATCGGATGTGATTTACCTCATCATGCCCGACCGCTTCGCCAACGGTGATCCCACCAACGATCAGCCCGCCGACGCCCCCAATTCCTATGACCGCGCAAATCCTCGCGCCTATCACGGTGGCGACTTGCGCGGCATTCGCGAACATTTGCCCTATCTGAAGGACTTGGGCGTGACCACTCTCTGGCTCACTCCCATCCTGAAAAACGGCGCGCCACAGGATTATCACGGCTACGGCGCCGTTGATTTATACGCGGTAGATCCACATCTGGGCGGCATAAATGACTACCAGCAGCTCGTTTCCGCAGCTCACAAGCAGGAAATGAAAATTGTGTTCGACGCGGTCATCAACCATGTCGGCCCAAATCACCCCTGGGTAAAAAATCCGCCCTTGCCCGATTGGTTTCACGGAACATCCGCGCAGCATACAGATTCCGCCACGCCGCTTGATAGGACTTTCTACGGACAAAACAATCAGCCTTCCACCAACGATTCCTTTGAAGCGCTCGTGGACCCACACGCGCCTCCGCGTCTTTCAAAAAATCTTACTCAAGGCTGGTTTGTCAATGTATTGCCCGACCTCAACACCGAAAATCCTGTCGTGGCGCAATATCTTTTCCAGAACAGTATCTGGTGGGCGGAAACGACCGGGCTCGACGGATACCGCCTGGATACTTTTCCCTATGTGCCGCGTAAGTTCTGGGCCGCATGGCATCTCGCGTTACGCCGCCTGTATCCCAACCTCACCACCATCGGCGAAGTGTTTCACCCCGATCCCAGCGTTACCTCATTTTTCATGGGTGGACAAAGACGTTACGACGGCATCGATTCTGGCGTGACTACGCTCTTCGATTTTCCCTTGTACTTCACTCTTCGCGACGTGTTACAGCACAAAGCGCCGGCAGGACAAATCGCCGAGATCCTGCGTCACGATTCCCTTTACAACCGGTCCGATTCGCTCGTTACATTCTTTGGCAATCACGACGTTGTGCGTCTCTCCACTGCCGCCTCGGACGCCACAGGACATTCACAGGATCAAGGATTAAAAACCCTGCAGCTGGCCTACGGATTGACGCTCACCCTGCGCGGAATTCCGCAGCTGTATTTCGGCGATGAGATTGGAATGCCCGGCGGCCCGGATCCAGACAATCGCCACGATTTCCCCGGTGGGTGGAGCGACGACCCCAAAAACGCGTTCACCGCGGATGGGCGCACACCGCAACAACAAAAAATATTCTCGTATGTTCAGACATTGTTGCGTTTGCGCCGCGAACACCCCGTACTTGCGCAGGGCCGGCTATGGCACCTGGCCTCCGATGATTCCTCATATATTTTTGAACGCGACTCCGAAGAAGAAAAAGTAATCGTCGCGTTTAACAACTCCAAAGAATCTCGTCAGCTTAAAATTCCTTTGAAAGATACGCCCGTGCAGGATGCCGCCGGCCTAACCACGCTGCTCGGTGAAGCATACGGAAAAATTGTCGACAACCAATTGGAATTGATGATGCCGCCTCAATCATTAACAATTTTTATCGCGGATTAATCTCAGGTAGAAATCGGAATGGAGCGTCGTCGTTCGAAGGGCACCGCCGACAATTTCTAAAGTCATTCGAACGCGCGCCATTCAAACGCCGGCAATGTTACTGAAATGTTATAGTTACTGAAGTGTTATAGTTACTGAATAATTAAAGTGTTACTTTAAATGTCGGCGCGCCGACATTTTCGTTTTTCGCGGCCTTCAATAATTTATCTGCAGCGACCACTCTCTAGCCGCGCCCGGCACCGTCAATATGACCGCATGCATTTGATTGTCGTAGCGAAAATCCCTCGTATCCTGATCCCCGATTCGCACTTGTTTCGGCGCTGACGCAACTCCGTACACCGTGACATCGGCGCTCTTCCACCACGGTTGAAATGTGCTGTTCTCCACTTTGCTGCTCACCGTCACGGAATTCCCCGCCACCTGGCAACTGTATTGAATGCGTAGAAATTCGTTTTTCTGATACGCGTAGGAATGCCCATCATCCATGTACAGAGATCCGCGGCAATCGTCGCCAGGATATACACGCAGCTTTAATCCGCCGCTCGGAGTGTCGGACGTGCTCTGCACTACCGCCTGCATCGGCACAATCGCTCCAGCGCGAACGTACAACGGCAGTTCATCCAATTGCGGATGCAACACGAGATGTGCCGCCTGACCCGCCACTTTCGTGCTCGTCCAAAAATCGTACCAATCGCCTGGCGGCAGATGAAAATCCTTGGCGTCCAGCATTTCTGTATCCACGGGAGCCACAAACAAATCGCGCCCAAAGAGAAAATTGTGATCGTCGCCTTCCATCTTCGCTTGCGGGTACTCCACAAACAACGGCCGCATGAAAGGTATCCCGCTGCGTGTCATCTCTTCAATGCCGGTATAAATATAAGGCAGCAGCTGGTAGCGCAGTTCAATGTAGTGCCGGCGAATCATTTCCTGCTCCGGTCCATGCACCCACGGTTCCTGATCGGCTGTGCCTTTTGCGGTGTGGTCGCGATAAATGGGATTGAACGCTCCCACCTCGATCCACCGGGTCAACAAGTCAGCAGGCGGTGTTCCCGCGAATCCGCCGATGTCGTCGCCCACCATCGAGTAGCCGCAAATTCCCATGCTCAACAGCATCGGCGTACTCATCGACAAATGATTCCAGGTGCTGCTGTTATCTCCCGTCCACGTGGCCGCATAGCGCTGCGTTCCCGAATACGCCGCGCGCGTTAACACAAAAGGCCGCTCGTCAGGTTGCAACTTACGCAAGCCGTCATAAGTAGCGCGAACGTTCTCCATTCCATACACATTGTGAATTGCGCGGTGGTCGCGCCATGTTCCGTCATCGAGCCGGTGCCGCGTGTCTAGCGGCATGGTTTTGTCCGCGCGCTGAAACACCGACGGCTCGTTCATATCGTTCCAGAAGCCCGCGACGCCCATGCCCACAAAATCTTTATATTGTTCGCCCCACCAATCCCGGGTTTTCGTCAGGGTAAAATCCGGAAACACGCTGTCGCCCGGCCACACCGGACCGGCGAAAACGCTTCCGTCAGCATTTTTGACGAAGACGTCCCGTTGTATTCCAGATGCATACGGCGTGTAAGCGGGATTCGGATCCTTCTTGATATGCAGGTCGGTGATAAGCACGGCGTGCACGCCCTGCGAGCGAAAATCAGAAATCATTTTTTCAAAGGTTGGAAAATATTGCCGGTTTACGGTGAACGGCGCGTATCCCTGTTGGTAATCGATATCGAAATAAATTGCGTCCAGCGGGATTTTCTTTTGCCTGTAAGTCGCGACAATCTCGCGCCCTCGCGTTTCCGGATAATAGCTGTAGCGACTTTGCTGGAATCCCAGGGTCCAAAGTGGAGGCAACGCCGTGCGTCCCACCAACGCGGTGTAATTCGCGATGATCTTCTTCGGTGTTGGGCCCGAAAAGAAATAATAATTCAGCTCTCCGCCCACGGCTCCAAACGAAAAATAGTCCGCCGATTCTTTTCCGAAATCGAAGCTGCTGCGATAGGTGTTATCGAAAAACAATCCGTATGCCCCGCCATTGCGCAGCCCGATAAAAAACGGAATCGTCTTGTATAGAGGATCGCTAGACTCCTGCCAGCCAAATTCGTCGGTGTTCCACATGGTAAAAGAACGGTTCCGCCGATTCATGCGGCCCGCTTTATCACCCAGGCCAAAGTAATTTTCATCCGCGGGCATGCGCTTCCAGATGTGCACGCTGTCGCCATCCCAGGCCATAGGCAACGTCGGCTGGTCCTCGAGAATGGCGGCGCCGGTTGAATCCACAAAATTGATTAGCAACGGCGACTTGCTGACCACCACATTCACATCGCCCGCAGTGACGCGTACTTCTTTCGGCCCGTCTTGAACTCTTACCGCGGGAGGTTGCGGCGACTGAATCACCGCCCAGGAAAAGTCCTCAGGAAATTTTCCTTGGGGCGCGACTCGCACGCGTACCACCCCATCGCGAAAAGCAGTGATGCGAACTTTTGCGGCGCCAGCAGTCAGTTCCGCGCCATCGGGTAATACTTCGACGTGTTGGACATTGCCGAGATGATGCCAGCCCTGCGCGTTGCTTCCCGCGCCAAGCATCGCGCAAAAGAAAACTCCCACCAAGATACGTCGCGCGAAGGCTGACATAGAAAGCTCTCCAGAAGAAAGTAGATATGCAGGCGGAATGAATTTTATCGCTTGCTCGGCGGTATGTTTCAAGCTGCCAGCCACTGTTCAAAAAACGCGGAAGCCTTGGCGCCTTCAACGCGGCGGCGAACCGCGTCCATCACCCGGCAACGAACAATTCCGCCGCTGGCATAAAAGCCGAGCCAATAAGGTAGATGCACGATGTCCGGTTTGCGGGAAAAATGCAACGAGGCCTCGCGCACCTTGAAAAAACCTTGCTGAAAAATAATCCTCAGCGCCTTTTCGCGCAGCAACTCATCCGCAGCACCCACTGACAGTGATGGCTCGAGGCGGTTGCGCGTATCCATCGTTGCCAATTGCTGACAGCTCGGCAATTGCGGAAACTCAAACAGATCGAGTGAACCGTCCACTGCATCCATCGCGAACAAACGCGTCTGCGGCGCTCGCGCCATAACATAGCTGACTTCGTAGAATTGATATGGCACGTACGCTTCTGCGATTCGCTGCAGACGGCCAGCTGTCATTCTCCAGTAGATCGACGAAAGCCCGCGACTCGAAAATTCGCGAACGGCATCCTCCTGCGTGACATTGGG
This sequence comes from Acidobacteriaceae bacterium, assembly GCA_030838075.1. GTDB lineage: Bacteria > Acidobacteriota > Terriglobia > Acidiferrales > UBA7541 > Acidiferrum. The sequence continues at coordinate 9,285 of JAUTXJ010000370.1, read as the reverse complement.
CCGCATCGCAACAATGGATGTTGATCTCATTTTCTTGGTCGCTATGTCAGCGAAAATAAATCCATAAACCAAACACCGTGGCAATCAGCACCAGCGTAAACGCCAGGTTTACCCGATGTTCCGCGGGGGTCTCGCGCTTCAGGTGCGGAGTTTCCTTCAGATCGGTGGTATCGAGTTTGTCTCCCACGGTGGCAAAAGTTAAGCCTGCAATTTTCTTTCGCTCCGGCGCGGGATACATCATGCTCACCCCAATCAGCACGATGGCGCACACCACGAACATCAGTACAGCGTAATGAAGAAAATTCATGTCTACCAGCCATCGTAACGTTGGTGAGCTGTAATGCTTGGTTTTGTCCAGCACTTCAAAAATAAAACGCACTGCGCCCAATACAAAACCCACCAGCAGCGAACTGATCGCGCCTTCGCCATTCAGGCGCGGCCACAAAATTCCAAATATGAAGCACACCGCGATTGGCGGGCTGATGTACGCTTGCACGCTCTGCAGATAAATGTACAGTTGCGCGCTCAGCAAATGAATGAAAGGCACCCACAAAAGTCCGAGCACCACCATGGCGCCTGTAGCAATGCGTCCGAAGTTCACCAATTGCTTTTCGCTAGCGGCGGGCCTGAACTTTTTATAAAAATCAAGCGTGACCATGGTGGACGCAGAATTAAAAACGGAACTCATGGCACCCATCAAAGCGGCCAGCAGCGCCGCGATCAACAATCCCACCAGCCCCGTCGGCAAAAGATTGATTACCAAAGTCGGGAAAGCGATGTCTCCATTGGTAACTTTGCCATCCACGACGGTGAAGAGTTGCGGGTACAGCGCGTAGCAAATTAGGCCGGGCAGCACCAGCAGAAACACCGGGAGTACTTTCAGGAAGCCGGCAAAAATTGTGCCGGCCTTGGCGTGGCCTTCATCGCGCGCGGATAAAACGCGCTGCACAATGACCTGATCGGTGCACCAATACCAGATACCCAGAATAGGCGCGCCAAACACCATCCCGGTCCAGGGAAACTCCGGATCGGAAGCGGGCTTGATCATATGAAAAAAACTGTCGGGAAGCGCGGCGCGCAAGCCTGCGAATCCACCAACTTTGTCCAGGCCAATTAAGGTAAGCGCGATCGCCCCCGCAAGAAGAATCAGGGTCTGCACCAAATCCGTGTAGATCACCGCGGCGAGGCCGCCAGCAATGGTGTAAACACCTGTAGCAATCACGAGAATGATGGCCGCGGTCCATTGATTCCAGCCGACTACACGCTCCAGCACGATGCCCGCGGCATACAGATGGACGGAAATTTTTGTGAAGATATAAGCGATAACAGAAATGGTGGCCAGATAATTCGCGCAATTGCGATTGAAGCGGCGCTCCAGAAATTCGGGCATGGTGAAAACATTCGAGCGCAGATAAAAAGGCACGAACACCCAGCCGAGCAGCAGCAGCATCATGCACGCCAGCCACTCAAAATCCCCGACGGCGAGGCCCGAGGTGGCTCCCGATCCCGCGAGGCCTATGAAATGTTCGGTGGAAATATTGGAAACGAAAAGCGAAGCGCCGATGGCGAACCAACCGATATTACGGCTGGCCAGAAAATAATCCTCGGAGGTTCGGCCCTTTTTTGCAAAATGAAAACCGATGCCAAAAATAATGGCGAAATAAATCCCTATGATTACCAGGTCGGTGGGAGCGAGAATGCGGTGCGTTACTAATGCGATTCTTACGATCGCTGCCGCCAGCATCGCACCCCCTTTGTGCAGACTGCATGGAATAAACGAGTGGCCTGCGGAGTCTATAACAGGGGCAGCCCACGCTCAATAACCTATTGGCGAAAAATTCCGGCGATAAGCCAGAACCGCTTGCAACCATTTGCGGGCGCGGACGCAACGGAGTAAAAATATAGTTGGAGGAAATATGATTAAGTTGCTTTGTTGCATTTTTCTTTTGGGGGCGAGCGCGATGGCCGCGGATAAGACAGTGTACGAATTTACTTTGAATTCCATCGATGGCCAGTCGGCGCCGCTGGGGGCGTACAAGGGAAAAGTTGTGATGCTCGTGAATGTGGCGAGCCGCTGCGGCTTCACGCCGCAATATTCAGCGCTGGAAACGGTATACGAGAAGTATAAGGATCGCGGCTTTGTGATCGTGGGGATACCGGCCAACAATTTCGCCGGACAGGAGCCTGGATCAAATCAGGAAATCAAAACATTTTGCACCACCAAGTATCACGTCAGTTTTCCGATGATGTCGAAAGTTTCGGTGAAGGGCGGCGACAAGGATCCGTTGTATCAATTCCTGACGGACAAATCCGCGAATCCACAAACCGGCGGGGACATAAAATGGAATTTCACGAAGTTTCTGATCGGTCCCGACGGTCGCGTCATTACTCGCTTTGAGCCGGATGTAACACCAGACTCACCGCAGGTCACGGCGGCTATCGAGAAGGCTTTAGCAGCGAACGGGCATTAGTTACGTCTAATAGAGTGAGCTTCATGAACACTATCAGAATTGCGATTGTTATTACCTGCGCCATGATTCTTTCCGGCTGCCGCGTTAGCCAACCCGGGCGAATCGAAAGTGAAATGGCCAAGGACGTGAAACACAAGATCACTGTTGGCGGAAAAAATACTCCCAACCCCATTCCAGCGACGCCAGAAAATCTCGCGGATGGACAAAAACATTTTGGGCATCACTGCGGCATCTGCCATGGCCTGGACGGTGAAGCCACCGGAGTGCCGTTCGCGCAGAAAATGGCGCCGCCGATTCCCTCTTTGAGTTCATCGGATGTGCAGGAATATAAGGATGGGCAATTGAAATGGATTATTGAAAATGGCATCAATCCTTCTGGCATGCCTTCCTGGAAAGGTATTCTGGATGATGAAGAGATGTGGAAGATTGTAAATTTCATGCGCCACCTGCCACCCAAAGGAAGCCTGGGGATTGCCGAAGTCTATAAAAAAGAACAAGAAGAGCACGAGCACATGCACATGCACGAAAAGGACTCGAAGTAATTTGTTTCAATGCTAACAAATGTGTTAGGTTGCGATTCCTCGTATCTAACAGATTATATGATGTTTAGGTACAACTAACACTGCTGGTAGAGGTAACCCTTCCACCCCCAAAGTCTTGAACCCCTTAGAACCTTCTGATAGCATCCAAGAACTGCTCGCAGAACGCCCGCTGAAGAACAGACTGCAAAGAGCCACTCCGCACATAGCGATAAGAACACATGACCACCATTTCAACCGGTCCGGTAAGCGCTGCTGCAAATGAAACAATTGATGTTGAAAAGTTCATATGCAGGGGACGAAGTTTTGGAGGAGCGCGCTTTTTTGAGTTTCACGATCATAAATGGTTTCCGAAGAGTCTTCGCGACGGGGTCACGGACGCGCTGCAATTTATTTTAAGTTTAGGCGGGATCTACCGGCCCATCGTTCCATTACTAGATAAAGCGGTGGAAGTCAGCAGGGCGGAACGGATTGTGGATCTATGTTCCGGCGGCGGGGGACCGTGGTTATGGCTGTACCGCTTGCTGGGTGTTGGTAATGGGCGCGGTGTTGAAGTTTGTTTGACCGATAAGTATCCGAATGTTACGGCGTTTGAGAACGCGCGGCAAGAGACTGACGGCCAAATCACGTTTTATCGTGGATTCGTAGACGCCGCTTCGCTGCCTAGGGAATTGGCAGGATTTCGGACGATTTTCACTTCGTTTCATCATTTCACACCGGACGAAGCAGTAGCCATATTGCAGAACGCAGTGGACGACGGCCAGGGGATCGGCGTGTTTGAAGCGGCCAAACGCGATCCGCTGAATATTTTGTTGACGGTGCTGATGCCACTGGCGGGATTTTTAACCGCGCCATTTGCGCGTCCGGTTCGGATTTCGAGATTATTCTGGACTTACATTATTCCGGTGATTCCGTTTGTGCTGTTGTTTGACGGAGTCGTTTCCTGCTTGCGAGCCTATTCACAAAAGGAGTTGTCACTTTTAGCCGCACAGGTGAAAGCAGAAAATTATGTGTGGCAGATTGGAGAGCAATCCGGCGGCCTGGCTCCCGTTACATTTCTCATCGGGCATCCTGGACCTGCCAAGCAAGTTGCGCAGCAATCGCTAAATTGTACTGAGCCGGTGCTAGTGAAATGAGGCGCCAGAGCATTCACCGCGTTTATACGCAAGACAAACGCCGAGCGACCATTGTGCGGGTGATCTCCAAACAATTTGACAACTTCACACTGCAACCTACGACCGGCTACTACCGCGGCAAGGCGGAGAAATCCATCGTGCTGGAAATCGTGGGCGCGAAGGAATCGCAGGTGAAATGGCTGGCCGCGCGCATTCGAGAAATAAATCGGCAAGCGTCGGTACTGGTGATCACGTTGAAGGGCCGTGCACAGAAGATTACCGCTAATCAGCAGTAGAGCTCGAAGGACTCTCCCTCGCATTCTTACCAGTTAAGCTGTATTGCCGCGACGACGCGAAGACTTTTATGCTTGTACTTGTAACACGCGCGTAATATAGCCATGCGAAAACAAACGCAGCCCGGAGTTTGTGTGCCAACTTTTAGTGCTTGGGGAATCGACGAAAAGTATCGGGACGACTCTGGGCAATGGCATGAGGTTTCCGAGGCAACAAAAAATAACTTTCTAGCAATCATGCAGGCGGGACAAGAAGGGCCCGTCGATCCAGCGCTCCTGGTCGTGCGCCAAGCCGCGGATGTCAACGTTCCAGATTCCTGCGAGCTTCAATTAGAAGACGGCACACGTTTACCTGTGAACGGTAAACTTTCGCGTGACTTGCCGCTTGGTTACCATTCCATTTTTGATCGTGACGGGCGCGAATCACGACTGATCGTGACGCCGCCGCGCTGCTTTCTTCCACCTGACCTGCACACCTGGGGCTGGGCGCTGCAACTTTATTCGTTGCGATCGCGATCGAGCTGGGGAATGGGCGATCTGGAAGATTTGCGCCGCTTTTGCAAATGGTCTTCGGGACTTGGGGCAGGGATCGTTATGGTGAATCCCCTTTGCGCGACAGCTCCGGTGTTACCGCAGCAAGCAAGTCCCTATTATGCGAGTAGCAGATTATTTTTGAGTCCGCTGTATTTGCGGATTGAAGAAATTGCCGGCGCGAGAGAAGCGCTACCCGATTTGGAACGGTTATGCGAGGAGGGGCGCACACTGAACGACGCACCCTTGATTGACCGCGACGCGATCTATCGTTTGAAAATGCGCACGCTAGAAAAAATCTGGTCACAGGTGCGCAACAAAATATCGTTTAGCGATTTCGAACGCAACAGGGGTCGCAGCCTGCAGCTGTTTGCGAGCTTTTGTGTGCTTGCCGAACAATTCGGTGCGAACTGGCGGGCGTGGCCACAACAATATCGTTCACCGGATAGTCCGGCGGTGTTGGCCTTGATCGTGGAATTCGGCGATCGCATCCGGTTCTACAAGTGGCTGCAGTTTTTATTGGACGAGCAATTAAAAGCGGCTTCGTCGGCGGGAAATATCATGCAGGACCTTCCGGTGGGAGTTGCGCCAGACGGAGCGGATGCATGGATGTGGCAGGACATTTTCGCGAAAGATGTAAGCGTGGGAGCGCCGCCCGATTTATTTAACTCCAACGGTCAGGATTGGGGACTGCCGCCATTCGTGCCACACAAATTGCGGGCAGCGTGGTATGAGCCGTTTATTCAAACGGTGCGGGCTGCGCTACGTTATGCGCGAGGACTGCGCATTGATCACGTGATGGGATTATTCCGGTTGTTCTGGATTCCGGTTGGCGAGCCGAGCGCGCATGGGACTTACGTTCGCTATAACGCGGACGAGATGCTTGCGATTCTGGCGCTGGAGAGCGCGCGAGCCGAGACGTTTATTGTGGGCGAAGATTTAGGAACCGTGGATGAAGGTGTGCGAGAAAAACTTGCTGAGTATGCAGTGCTTTCTTACCGGCTGCTGTGGTTCGAGGAAAAGCAGCCGGAGCATTATCCGAAGCTGGCGGTCGCGGCAGTGTCCACACACGATTTGCCGACCATCGCGGGCATCTGGTCTGGAGCTGATTTTGATGAACAGACGGAGCTGGGGCTGGAACCCAGCAGAGAAAACGTCGACAAAATGCGTTGGTATCTCAAGCGCGCGACTAACGTGCACGACCACGAGCACATTTCTGACGTAGTTGTTAAAACGCACGAGGCGCTGGCGCGATCTCCGGCGGCAATTACGCTGGCGTCTTTGGAAGACGGCGTGGGCGCGGACAAAAGGCCGAACTTGCCTGGAGCTCGTGAAGATGTTCGTGCGAATTGGTGTATTCCTCTGCCGAAGAAACTTGAAGAGATTGAAATGGATCCGACGGTTCTGAGAATTGCGGCGAGTCTGAAGAGATAAGGAAGACTGTTTTCGCAGCGTTTATTGCTGAAGCTCCTTTTCCAGCGCTTGCAGAAGAGTGGTATTGGTGTCGATGGCTCTAGCTAGAATTTCAGACTGACGCTGCACCTCATCCCACTTTTGCGATTCGATAGCCTCGGTCAGACCAGGTAGCTCAAGGTGCGCGTAGGTGTAACGCGCGCTATAGAGTAAATGTTTAAACCACGGACGGCCGGGGATGCCGTCGGGATTCAGCCAGTTACTTTCAACCTTAAGTATGGATTGGTTGTACTGCTCAGCGGACTGCGGGTCTATTTTTCCGGAAGCAACCGTGCGATCCAAAAGTGTTTTGACATTTTTGCCAGTGGCTTCGAAGGCTGCGGCGCTTTTTTGTAAATTATTGAGATTGATTTTGTTCGCATCGTAGCGAGGATTCTTTTTTAGGTCGTCGATAAAACTGTTTAGCGTGCGGCCGTAAAATCCAAAATCGAAGGGTAAGATGTCGGCCTGCGCTAATCGTAGCGCGGTAACTCCCCACAATGCGGACATGGTGGCGTGATATTTGTAGCCAGGATCGCCAAAGTGATTCATCCAATAAAAATTGTCGTACATGGAGTGATATACGCCGTATGGTCCATCGAATTGCAGAGTGATGACCGGGCGTCCGAGGAAATTTAGAAAGACAGTGTGGTCGGAGCCGCTGCCGATGCGGGTGTTTACTAAATTTTCGTCTTTGGGCGGCTGAGTGTGTTTTTCGTTTTTTCGGGCGGCGGCCGTGGATTTAACCCAGGCATCATGCAGGCTCGTTCCGCTGGGGTCGGCGATGGAATAGCTGGTTTCCACCAGCATGGGAGCGAGCGAACCGATCGCGTCGCCTTCGAAGTTCGGCCCCGATGCAGAGGAATCCACGTTGATATAAGCGACTAATTTTTTTCGTAAGTCATCCGCGAACTGTTCGCCCCACTCAGTTGAGCCGGTCAATCCTATTTCTTCGCCGTCCCAACTGCCGAAAATGAGTGTGCGCTTGGGGCGAAAGCCATTTTTCAACATGGTTCCGAAGGCGCGAGTAAGTTCCATCATGGACGCCGTGCCGCTGCTGGGATCGACGCCACCGTATTCCCACGCGTCGTGATGATTTCCGAGAAGCACCCATTCGTCGGGGAATTGCGCGCCGTGGATGCGAGCTTCGACGACGTAGTAGGGCTGAATGGAATTGTCCATTTGCACTTTCAAGTGAGCTTGCACAGCTCCGGTGAGACGGTAGGTGATTGGCAATCCACCTTGCCAATCTTTTGGCGCGGTTGGGCCATTCATATTTTCTAGCAGTGGCTTGGCGTCATGCCACGAGAGCGGCAGCGCGACAATGTGAGGTAGAGAACGAGCTTCACTTTCCGGAATGCGCTTCGCGCCCGGCACCGAAGCCCAACCGGGAGTTAGCGGATCGCCAGGAACGATGAAGTCGTAAGTGATCGAGCCGCGCTGAATGTGCGTTTCAGGGCCCCAAGGACCGTCGGGGAAGACTTTGCCTTTTACGTAGCCGTCTTCCGCGGGATCGGAATAAATCAGCAAGGCTGCAGCACCGTTTTTTTCCGCGGTGAGGGCTTTGAATCCACGATAGCTGTAAGGATTGGAATAACGTACCAAAACAATTTTTCCTTTTACGTCGATGCCATTCTTGCGGAGGAGGTCGTAGTCTTCCGGATTGCCGCTGTGGGCGTAAACGACGGGAGCGGTAACTTCTCCACTGGCGGAATAACCGAGCCAGGCGTTGGCAACTTCGGGATTTTTTGTGTCGGGGTCAACGTCGTATGGCGCTTCGCGGAGAAGGGCTTGATAGTGAGTGGGTGCGACCATTTCGAGACTGGTAGAGACGGGCCTGGTTCCGAGGACGTCGTATTGGCGGGTGATTACATCTTCGAGACCTTGGTTTTTCCATTGTTCGGCGATGTATTCGGCAACTTCGCGATCATGAATGGAGCCTGCGGGATGTGGGATAGAGGTGAAATAACGATGCTGCTTGCGAATTTCATCGCTGGAGATAAGTTTCTTTAGTTGGTTTTCGAGAGTGGACTGTTCAGCGGCATGTTGCGGTGAAAAGCCGGAGATTTTTGTGGTGGGAACGGCGCTGAAGGCGCGCTGGGCAATTTCGTTGGCCGACAGAAAAAATACAAGGCTTAAAAGCGCGACAGCAGAAAACCTTTTCAAAAACAGCGACGACGGATTTTTCAATTGAATGGTGATCTCCACGAATTTTGGAAGCAGGTTGCGCACGCTGCTGTCAGTTGCATAACGCGGCTCCGCCGGCGATGCCGGAATTGGCGCCGTAGTGAGCGGAGAGCAGAGGAATTTCGCGGCAGCGAGAATTGATGCACCAACTGGGAATGCGAGCGCGAAGTTCATCAAAGAAAGGCCGCAGCACGCCGGCGACACCGCCGCCGACTACGATCACGTCGGGTTCCAATAGATCGATGGTGTTGCCCAAATAAACTGCCAAGAGTTCAACAGTTTCGAGCAACGTAGCCGTAGCGATGGGATCACCGCCTGCGTGTGCTTGATTCACGAACTCGGTAGTGACTCCAGCAATTTTTCCGCCAGCCAAATCGAGCATCGGCGAGTGGGGCAAGTTGGCGGCTTGCAATTTTGCCTGAGCACGTTTTGCGATAGCGGTTCCTGAGATGAAGACTTCGATGCATCCGCGTTTTCCGCAGCCGCAGACCGGGCCGCGGTAGTCGATGCTTACGTGTCCGCCCTCGGTGGCGGCGCCGGTACGACCGTTGTAGATGTGGCCATCCAGGATCAAACCTGTGCCGATACCGGTGCCGATCGAGATGTAAAAAACTTTCGCGTGACCTTTGCCCGCGCCCCACAGAACTTCGGCCAAGGCAGCGGCGTTGGCGTCATTTTCGATTTTTACGGGGAGGTG
>JAUTXJ010000335.1 GCA_030838075.1 Acidobacteriaceae bacterium | reverse complement strand
CTTGTGGCGAACGACGACTCGAACCTCCGGCCCGCAAGGGCTCAACTTGCTGAACCGCCGTATGCGGACCCGCCTGTACGGTGGTGTGGGAGGGGCGAGCAGGTGACTGCTCCCCCTATCCCGATTGGTGTACTGGACTTAGCGGTACTTTTAGGTACGTTCAGGAACGTCCCTGGGCCGCTTCCATTGAAGAACTGGGGACAGCTTGCCTACAATCAAGGTGGGCCTGCGTTAACCGTGTGATGCGGGTGTATCTGCCACGTCATGTCTGACAGCGAAAACAAAAATCAAGCTGTGTCCAACACGCCGCCGGTGACCGGAAAGGCTACCGTATCGTCGCGCCTCGCGCAGTTTGAGAAACGCCAAAAAGAATTGTGGCGCATCACTTTCTTAATCCTCTTGGTCCTCGCCACGGTATTCGCGGCCACTTCTTGGGATACCCTGCGCTCGCTCACTCATCGCTACGAAGCGCTTCCCTTCGGACTCGTCCTCTTGGTTGCTTTATTCGGCATACACGTTTGGAAGCGTTCACAGGAAATATCCGAGCTGCGTGGTTTGGTTCAGGGCATTGAGCATCGCGACGCGGAACCCGCCAGCGAAAAGCAGTTTGACCAGCTGTTCGACAGGATCACTCGTTCCCAACAGGGTTATCGCGATCTCATCGATTCCTTTGATGACGTTTTGATCGCCCTGACTCTCGACGGTGAAATCCGTGCCGTCAATCGTAGTTTTGCCGACCTTGTTGGCGCTTCTTACCAGGAAATCGTCGGTAAGCCTCTGTCTGAATTCGTTCAGGAAGCCGCTGGCGGGGGCACTGAGCTCGTCAAGCGCGCCATGCCGAAATTCCTGGAGCGCCGCACCTGGTCCGGTGTGGTGAATGTGCGTCTCAAAAATCAGCAGAGCCTTTTTTATTTCGATTGCGTCGCTAATGCCATGCTGCGCGACGACAATGTTCACGGCATCACCGTCCTCGCGCGCGATGTCAGCGCCCTGCGCAGGAATGAAGCGCGCTTCACCGAGCTCTTCGAAACCTTGCAAGAGGGCATCTACATCATCAATGTCAGTGGCGATATCCTCGATGCCAATCCCGCTTTAGTGCGCATGCTGGGTTACGACTCCAAGGAAGAACTCCTCGCCTGCCGCGTCCCGGACATTTTTCATGACCGCCAAGAACGAAAGAGTCTGAAAAACGAAGTGGAGCGCCAGCCCATCTTGCAAGGCCGGGAAATCACGCTGACCCGCAAGGATGGCACCTCGCTCATCTGCCTGAACACTGCGGCGGCCGTGCGTGATAGCGCGGGCACCGTGATCCGCTATCAAGGCGCGCTCATGGACATTACCGCTAGCCGCGTCATGGAGCGCCGTCTCCACCAGCAGCAGGAATTTGCGCGCCGCCTGATCGACAGTTTCCCGGACCTGATCTTCGTGCTGGACAACGCCGCCAGTTTCACTTTCGTCAGCCCTCGTGTCGTGGAAGTGTTGGGTTTTGAGCCCGAAGAAATACGCGAGATGGAACTCGGCGCGCGCACCCATCCAGAAGATCGTGGTGCTCTGCGCGCCATGTACGACGAAATTCTCGCTGGCCGCGAAACCTTTGCCTCCGTCGAAGCCCGCGTCCGTAACAAAAAAGGCGACTGGCGCCGCTTGCGTTTTCATTTCAGCCCGCTGTTCGACGAAATGGACAAGATCGATGGCGTGATTATTTCCGGCCGCGATGTCACCGATCTGAAGCGTCTCGAAGAACAATTGATCCAGGCCGAAAAGCTCGCGGCCATGGGCCAGATGCTCGCTGGCGTGGCCCACGAGTTAAACAATCCTCTCACTGCCATTCTGGGAGTTACCGAACTTCTCCGCGAACGTCCCGGCGCTGACGAAACCATGCAGCGCCAGTTGGAACTAACCCATCGGCAAGCCCGCCGTGCCGCGCGCATCGTCCAGAATTTGTTGGAATTTTCCCGGCCTGCTTCGCCGCAAAAAAAACCGCTGGACGTCAATGTGCTCATCGAGCGCACTCTCCAGCTGCAGGAACATTCGCTTCGCCGCAATCAGATCGAAGTCCATTTTCAACCGCAACCCGGCTTGCCTGCCGTCCTGGGTGACGGCAACCAGTTGATTCAGGTTTTGCTGAATCTCGTTACTAACGCCGAACAAGCCATCCGTGAAGTTCGCGATGCCGGGCACATTCACATCCGCATGGCACTGCGCGCCGGACGCATTTCCGTCACTGTTGAGGATGACGGCGTTGGCATTCGTCCCGAAGCAATGCCCCGAATTTTCGATCCCTTCTACACTACCAAGCGGCCCGGCGGCGGCACCGGACTGGGCTTAAGCATTTGTATGTCGATCATTCGGGAACATGGCGGCAACCTGGATGCCAAGGCGCTGCCTACCGGTGGCTCGATATTCACTCTCGATCTCCCGATTGTCGCGGACCCCGGCATAGCGCCGGAGGTAGGCGCATCACCGGAGGTCTCTGCCAAGTCTCTTCCATCCCCGGAAAATAATCACAAAGATATTCAGGGCCGCGCCGTCCTGGTCATCGATGACGAGGAAAGTATCCGCATGCTTCTGGAAGAAGGCTTGTCCGCTTTCGGTCTGCGCGTGGATTGTGCCGCCGATGCCAAGGCTGCCTCCGCCCTGCTGGCCACGCGGCCTTATGATGTGTTGCTTTGCGATTTGAATCTCGTGCGCGCCGGCGGTGGCAAGACCAGCGGTCGTGATGTTGTCGATCAATTGCTCGCCGCTGTAGGGTCGGAGAAACCCTCCACCATTTTCATGACTGGAGACTTTGTCGAAGCCCAGGCATCCGCGGCAGGCTCGAGCGAGTCTCGAATTTTGCAAAAGCCTTTCAGGATTTCAGATGTTCTGACTCTGGTGCAGGAAGTTTGCGCCACGAGGCGCTTCGAAAACGTGAACGTAGACGTAAAGAACTAACTGACGGTTCCCGTGCGGGCCGTCGGCAAACCTCAAAAAATATAAGAGAGTCAGCCTACGTCTTGCTCGTCAGTGGCCTGGCGTTGCGTCCACCCCAAAATCCCACACAAAAATATTCAGCCCGTCAGGCAATATTTCCGCCAGTGCATATTCTCCCGGCGGCAACGGTTCGCTCAGCGTGAAGCGATAAACGTTCTTCGCGACTTCCCACCGTTGAATGGAAATGGTATCCATCTGTGAAGAAATGTCCTGACCCAACATGCTTTTGATAGCCTTTAGCCGTCTCTTTCCACCCTTCACTGTGGCCCGCACCAACTGCACCTCCGGCCCGTCCATGCCCGGCCGGCTGCTTTGCCAGATGGCACTCGGATTATCCGGATCAGGCGCTACTTCCCGCAAATAAAATTCCGGTGGCCCGGCGGCGATCGATACACGAATCTTGGAAGCCGCCCCCGGAATTTCCACATTTCGCTTGCCCGGAATAATAGGTATTGGAGAAATGACCTGTGCCAGCACGCGTTTCTTGTCGCTGCTGGTTCGCGCTCCAACTTGTTCCAGTGGCGTAACCGTTTTTCCCGCTATCGCAAACATGCCTTCGCCGCTGGGTAGAAAGACTCCCTGCCCCACGGTCAGGCTCGCGTCCACGTCGACGACCGAGACCACCTGCCGCGCTTGCTCTTGCGCCCGAACCTTTTTTACCAGCGCCGCTTCGGCTTTTTCGTCCGCAATTCGCGCTTTTTCCGTGGCGTCCCAGTCCACCATTGCGGCCGGAATCTCTTCCCAGTCGCCCCGTTCCACGCTGAAGTATCTGACTCGTTCTCCATTTCGTTCGTAGCTGCGCACCAGTTGGAAATTCCCGTCTTTTAGCATCAATTTCGTGCCGTGCGACATTCGGGCTTTCGCCGGGTCAGTCTTCGGCGTACCAGATTTACCTGAGCCGCCCGCCTCATTCCCCGCAGCCTGGCCATAACTGCTCGCACCTGCCAGCGTCGCGATCCCCGCCGTGAAGCAAAACAAGGCCAGTCTGGTTGTTCTTGCTGTGTGCATGGAGTTTTATGGGTGCGATGCGCTCGGAGCTCTAACGGTTTGTCTCACGGCCAGCATAACCCCTCAATTTTCCCCTGACAACTTCCTGCCTATCCCAACCGCAAAAAAAAAAGCTCCCAGCCAAAACTGGGAGCCACAGTCCGCAACAATTTTCCGTTAATCGTTCCTTAGTGCGTACACTTCGGAAATAAAGTTACCAGCACCATCAAGTCGGAGAGCGTGAACAGCCATTGGTCCGCGGTCATGCTGGCGGCTTCGGCGGCACGCGCGATAAAACCGAGATGGCGGCTCTTGGCGAAATTATGCAGGTGATCCACGCAAATGCCCGTTAGCGTGGCCACTTCTGAATCGGTGAATATTTTTTGACTCGATTTTACGGTAACCATGGCTCCCTCGATCTCTCCGTCGAGTTGCTCCGATTACTGAGATGCTGAAAGCATCATATCGGCTGCACGAAATTCAGAGCAATAGTCGTTCCGTTCTATGGCCTTAAAACTACCGGCTGGTACTTTCGTTAAATATGCAGTGATTTCGCCTGTTTTTCGCATCGTTTCACAGCACATTCAGAACTGTCGACATTGCGTTAGTGAAAACCGACGGGTAAAAATGTACCCATTTTGCAAAGTTGCTACACTTTTCGGTAGCCGCAAAATTTTAAGTGGCGAAACAAGCGTCAAAATACAGTGTTTTACTGACTCGTTAACGAAGTGTTCATATTGAGGACAGATTTCTTAAGGTGGTGAATCCAAATTCCGTCCACGTAGTGGGACGCCGTGTCGTTATTTTGGCAGTAAAAATCGACGAGCCAGAACTGGAACGCCAGTGGTTTATTCTTCCGGCTGCGTTGCCCATCTCAAAATTGCAGTTTCGTCGCAAAAAATTATTTTGCGCCGGGAGTCCAGACGAGTGCATCTAAACACTGGCGCCACCAGCTTGCTCAAATGCATACGCGAGTTGCAGCACTCGCGCTTCGTCAAACGGCGTGCCAAAGATCTGCAACCCCACGGGAAGTTTGCCGCAGACCTTACCACACGGAACGGAAATCCCCGGCACCCCTGCCAATGATCCCGTAACTGTATATATGTCAGCAAGATACATCTGCAGAGGATTCTGCGAACGTTCCCCCAACCGAAACGCCGGCACCGGCGAGGTAGGTGTCACGATCGCATCCACCTTCTCAAAAGCATCTCTGAAATCTTTCGCGATCAACGCTCTGACCTTCTGCCCTTTCAAATAGTAAGCGTCGTAATATCCCGCCGACAACACATACGTCCCCAGCACAATCCGCCGTTTTACCTCGTCACCAAATCCTGACCCGCGAGTTTTTCGATACATCGCAAGCAAGGAGTCGCTGTCCACCCGCAATCCAAATCGCACCCCGTCATATCGCGCCAGGTTGGAGCTCGCCTCGGCAGTCGCAATAATGTAATACGTGGCGATAGCGTAATCGGTGTGCGGCATGCGAATGTCCACCAGCTCGCATCCGAGTTTTTTGTAAATCTCCAGGCCCGCTTCAATTTTTTGTCGTACCGGGGCATCCATCCCTTCCCCGAAATATTCTTTCGGAACGCCCAGCCTTAATCCCTTTACGGGCTTCACGATCTCGTTTTGGTAATCCGGCACTGGCGCCGTCGTCGAAGTCGAGTCGTGAGGATCTCGTCCGGCGATAACCCCCAACATCGCGGCAATGTCTTTGATATTTGTCGCGAAAGGCCCGATGCGATCCAGCGACGATGCGAACGCAATCAATCCATAGCGCGACACCCGCCCGTAGCTGCCCATCATCGCGGGCACGCCGCAAAAGGACCCCGGCTGGCGTATCGAGCCGCCCGTGTCCGTACCTAATGCAGCCACCGCCAAGCCAGCCGCAACCGCCGCCGCCGAGCCGCCGCTCGATCCTCCGGGGACGCGGTCCGTGGACGCCGGATTTTTCACCGCTCCGTAGGCCGAGTTTTCATTGGAGCTACCCATCGCGAATTCATCGCAATTGGTCTTACCCAAGATGATCGCCCCCGCGGCATCCAGTCGTTCGATAGCCGTGGCATCGTACGGCGGCACGTAATTTTGCAATATCCGCGATCCGCAAGTGGTGACGATTCCGCGTGTGCTGATCACATCCTTCACCGCAATGGGCACGCCAGCCAAGGCAGGTAAAGGTTTGCCCGACGCGATCAGCGCATCTATTTTGTCTGCTTGCTTGCGAGCCCGTTCGGGAGCAAGCGCCAGAAAAGCGTTTAATTCCGGGTTACGCGCCTCGATACGCTTATAAAATTCCGCGGAAAGTTCGCGCGCCGAAATCTTCTTCTCGCTCAGCGCCGCCCGAACCCCATCGATCGTCCACGTTGTCGTCAAAGTAGAGTTCTTCCTTCGCGCAAAACTTATTCGAATGAATGAATGTGAACCGTCCGCCAAATCCAGATAAATCGACTGGCTGGATCGGGTATTTTAGCGTTCAAGCACTTTGGGCACGCGAAAATAAGGCGGTTCCGGATCGGGAGCCTGGCGCAGCACATCGTCCGCCACCGCAGAAGGCACTACCAGATCTTCGCGCAGAGTGGCATCCGCGGTTTGGTCGTCGGCCAACACCTGCGCCATTGGTGCCACGCCGGATGTATCCAACTCATTCAATTTGCCGATGTAAGTGAGAATCTCGTCGAGCTGTCGCCGGTACTTTTCCAGCTCGTCTTCGCTTAAGTCCAGGTAAGCAAGTTCCGCCACACGCACCACGTCTTCGCGGGTAATTTTCACTGGGTTCCTCAGCGCCCCGCGGGAGCCGCTTCCACTACCTTGCGCGGGTATGTTTTCTGAATGTAATTATCCACCAGGGCCTGAAAAGCTACCGCCAACTCCGCGTACGTACCCTCGAGCGTCACATCTTTTTTCCCATCAATATATACCGGGCAGCGCGGCGCCTCGCCCGTTCCCGGCAAGCTGATGCCGATGTTCGCAGCTTTCGATTCACCCGGCCCGTTTACGATGCAGCCCATCACCGCCAGGGTCAATTCCTCCACGCCGTCATACTGCGTCTTCCAGATAGGCATCATATTGCGAATGTAGTCTTGTACGCTTTCCGCCAGCTCCTGAAACGTCGTGCTGGTCGTCCGCCCGCATCCCGGGCACGCCGTAACACTCGGAGAAAAGGAACGCAGCCCCAGCGATTGCAGCAGTTCGCAAGCTGCGTACACTTCTTCACGCCGGTCGCCGCCTGGACGCGGCGTGAGCGAAACGCGAATCGTATCGCCAATTCCGTCGTACAGCAGCACACCCAGCGAAGCCGCCGACCACACCAGCCCCTTCGTGCCCATGCCCGCTTCCGTCAAGCCTAGATGCAGCGGCTGTTCCGTCTTCGCGCTCACGTCACGGTAAACGGTAATGAGGTCTCGCGGCCGCGAAGTCTTACACGAAATAATGATCTGATCGTTTCTCAATCCCGACTCCAGCGCCAGCTCCGTGGATTGCAGCGCGGAGAGCACCATGCATTCATTAATAATCTGCTCGGATTCTTTTCCCAGATTCTGGTCGGTATTTTCCTGCATCTTCTGCATGACCAATTCTTGATTCAGCGAGCCGCCATTCACGCCGATGCGCACCGGCTTGCCATGGTCGCGCGCCACTTTGCAGATGGTTGAAAATTGCTCGTCCCGCCGTTGTCCCGCACCCACATTGCCGGGATTAATCCGATATTTGTCCAGCGTCGCCGCGCATTCCGGATATTTCGTCAATAACACGTGCCCGTTGTAGTGAAAATCGCCGATGATCGGCACGTTGCATCCGGCTTCCAGCAACCGTTTCTTGATCACCGGCACAGCCGCCGCCGCTTCCGGCACATTCACGGTCCAGCGCACAATCTCCGAGCCCGCCTCAGCCAGCTCCACGGTCTGCCGAAATGTGGACTCCACGTCCGCCGTATCCGTATTGGTCATGGACTGCACCACGATAGGCGCACCGCCGCCCACGCGCACGTGCCCGACCTTCACGGCATAAGTCTTGCGCCGCGGATGCTTGCTTACGTTGGCCTCAAACCCGTCTATCTGAGTAAACATTCTTTAACAATTCTAACGTGATTCACCCCTTGCAGGGAACCCGCGCTCTGTCTCTCCAAACTGAAGGACAATAAAATTCGCCATTCATTTCGGTTTGCGCGGCTAATTTACAAACTCCCGCGTAGCCCCAGAGCGTCAGCGTTTTCCCGCATAGCCGTGATACAAAATTGCACATGCTCTTCGAGCGGAATTCCCAATTCTTCCGCGCCTTTGCGAACGTCGTCGCGGTTGATGCCCTTTGCGAAGGCCTTATCCTTCAGCCTTCTTTTCACCGAATCAACTTCCAGATCCAGAATGCTTTTGGATGGTCTTACATACGAGCATGCCGTCAGAAATCCAGCCAGCTCATCGCAGGCGAAAAGTGTGTGCTCCAGTTGAGATGTGCGGGGCACGTTAGTGTAATCCGCGTGCGAAAGAATCGCCCTCACCATTTCTTCTGGATATCCGAGCTCGCGAAGAATCTTCGCGCCCTCTGCGGGATGCTCTTTGTCCGCGGCGTGCTCATTATTTGGCCACCGCTCGTAATCGAAATCGTGCACCAGCGCGGTAATCCCCCAGAGGTCTTCGTCCGCCCCGAATTTCCGCGCATACGCCCGAACGCACGCTTCCACCGCGAGCATATGCTTTCGCAAACTCTCCGAGCTCGTATATTCACAAAGCAATTTCCAGGCATCTTCACGCGTGGGCATCCACACCTCTCTCTTGAAAGCTAAACAGGATACCGAAAAATGTCGGCATTCGCTCGTGACGATATCTTCTCGGCGAAAATTGAAAATTAATTTCGACGCGCGAAGTATGCCATGAAAGAAATCGATCAGCTCCAGTGGAAAGCCCGCGTCAATCTAGAAAAAGTACCAAATTTATTTGGTACCTGTCCTTTGGTACAGGGCGAAGATGGAGCGTAGTGCCTCAAAAAAAAATCAAAAAAACTAAAAATACTCTTGACACCAACCGCCTCTCGGGAGAAACTCCCTCTCGCGCCAGTTACTGTCTTCCCCCCTTAGAACGTTCCAGCGTTCTCATCCCATCCGCACGCCGGAAAAACAGTCAGCAACAAGGAGTCCCGGTGTCCTCACAAATTGATAAAGAAACGACTTTGAATTCATTGGATTCATTCGAGATGGACAGGGAAGTCATTCGCTGCAAGACCTGCGGCCTCGTGCAATACCGCACGCGCACCGGTAATTGCCGTCGGTGCGTGCGGGCCCTGCCGCAGCGTCTGGAGTTTATGATTCCTCCAGCAGCGCCGGTTGAGGAAGCAGCAGCGGAAGTGGCCTCCGATCGTTTCATTAACCAGGAAACGGTGGAGAACATCGGCCAGCGTATTCGCCAGTTGCGCGAATCGCGCGCGATGACCCAGAGCCAGCTGCAATCGCGCTCCAAGGTCTCGCGCTCCTACCTGTCGCGCATTGAGAGTGGCCAGATGACTCCTAGCCTCGGCACTCTGGAAAAAATCTCCGAGGCGCTCAACGTCGGCTTGAACCGCTTCTTTATTCCAGAATCCGATGGCGAAGCGCTCCTCGAAGATCCTTTCATCCAGGGACTGCGTCCCTTTTTGCGCCAATTGGATTGGGAGCAATGGCAATCCATTCTAAAAAGGCTGCAAGCCATCAGCGATCACGTTGCTGCAGTTCCGGCCACGCTCCGCCCTATCGGTAATCCGGCGCGGCTGCCGCAGCAGCAAGGGTCGGCGAATGGCAACGGCAATGGCAATGGCCACGCCAGCGGTAACGGTCACATCGGTACCGGCCATTCGAATGGACACGCTCTAACTCACGCGCACGGCAATCCACAGGGCTACCCAATGCGACGTCCAGGTGCGCCGGTCTATCAGCGCTCGCTTGCCAAGATGTAAACGATTTACCGCGACCATCTCAACGTAACAAACGGGATGAACAAAAATTGTTTATCCCTTCTTGCATTGAGCTGCTGGTCGGTAAATGTTTACATCTTTGCGAGCGAGCGCTGATAGACCGGGGCACCGGGGCGAC
>JAUTXJ010000309.1 GCA_030838075.1 Acidobacteriaceae bacterium | reverse complement strand
CCCGCCGAGAATGACTTTTTAGACGGGCTCAAGGAAAAGGCTGACAAGTTGCTGCAAGCCGGCCGCTCCGCGGGCTCCTCTGTGAAGCTGACTCGCCGAGAAGATGAAGTGCTCGGGGGAATCATGCGCAGCTTGGCTAACAAGGAGATCGCTGCCGATTTGAATCTTTCCGAGCGCACGGTAAAATTCCACGTGTCTTCGCTGCTGGCGAAGTTCCGTGTGCGTGGGCGTCTCGAACTGGTTCGCGAAGCTTCACGGCACTCGAATGCTCCGGCGGCGGCGCCAGCGACCCGCGAATCTCGCGGAGACTATGGCGAGTTGCCGAAAGGTTTCTCGTCCGGCTCTAACGTGCTTCCGCTAGTGAAGCGCTGCATGGCTTAATTTGCCGTCCCTGAAATGCAAAAGGACTGCCCAGAATCGGGCAGTCCTTTTTGTTGGTGTGCCGTTTATTGTCTCAGTTACTTCTTGGCTCCGTCATACAGTTCGGCAGACTTGTCCCAGTTCACGGTATTCCACCACGCTTTGATGTAGTCGGGCCGGCGATTTTGATACTTCAAATAATAAGCGTGCTCCCAAACGTCGAGCCCCAGTACGGCTTTTCCACCGCCTGACAATTGGTAGGGCGTATCCTGATTAGGCGTAGAGTCTATGGTCAGTTTGCCATCGCGAACCAACAACCATACCCATCCCGAACCGAAACGCGCCACGCCCGCGGCCCCAATTTTTTCCTGGAAACCAGCAAACGAACCAAAAGCGGAATTGATTGCCGTAGCGAGATCGCCCTTTGGTTCGCCACCACTACCCTTTTTCATCAGCGGCCAGAATAGACTGTGATTCCAGTGGCCGCCGCCATTATTGCGCACCGCGGTGCGGATATTTTCAGGGATGGCATCGAGATTCTTGAGTAGATCGTCGATGGATTTGTTCTGAAGATCGGCGTGCCCCTCGAGGGCTTTGTTTAAATTGGTGACATAAGCTCCATGGTGCTTATCGTGATGGATTTCCATCGTTTTGGCATCGATGTGCGGTTCCAATGCGTCGAACGAATACGGCAACGGCGGTAAAGTAAAGGCCACGAATTTTTCCTCCAGCTCAGATTTGAAATGTGAAGCTATCCCGGGCTTGAAAACGAGAATTTCATTTGCCGGCGAGCGCTGCAGTGGTAAGTGGTCGACAAATACAATCGATGAATTATACCGCTATGTCTCCCTGGTTCCCACATCGCAAGCCGTTCGGCACGAGCCGGCGATTCATCTCACATCATTTTCACGATGGGTCACGATTGGGCTTGCCTCATTTGCTTGGATGCGCGAAACGGCCCATTGGGCAGATTCGGAAATTACCGGGTCTGGTGATGCGGCCAGCGGCCTCAATACGCTCGCTATTCTTTCGAAGGCAACCGAGTCGCGCAGTAATCTTGAATTCCCAAGGGCAACGCACACGTTGCGAATAAGACCCTGCCATTTTGTTCTTTTGATCGGGCTACCGCGAAACATTTCGCTGAAATCGCTTTGACTCAGCGACGCAAGCCAGTCCAGGCGCGGCAAGAACAGTGTTTCTGGCGAAGCGCCATTTTGTTCGTCGAGGGTAAATTGTTGTTCTGGGGATGCGGCGGCGCTTGGGTGACCAAACGAACGCGGCTGAAATTCATTGGCGTAACTCAACGGCGCGTGACTGTTCCACGGACAAACATCCTGGCAAATGTCACAGCCAAATATGTGGTGGCCCATCGGCTTGCGCAATTGTTCTGGAATTGATCCACGCAACTCGATGGTCAGGTACGAAATGCACTTTCGCGCATCCATCACATAGGGTTCAACGAGCGCATCGGTCGGACAAGCATCAATGCATTTGCGACAGGTGCCACAGCGGTCCGCTGGAGGAACCTCGGAACTCCCCAATGTGGGGGGCAAGTCGAGGGTGGTCAAAATCACTCCAAGAAAGAAAAATGAGCCGATACGCTCATTGAGCAGCAGAGTATTTTTGCCCAGCCATCCAAGCCCGGCATGCTTGGCCAGCACCCGTTCATTGATGGGGCCGGTGTCCGCATAAATACGAGCTTCAAACGGTTGTGGATGCTGTTCACGCAATCCGTTCAGTAGTATCTGCAACTTTTCGCGCAAGACATCGTGGTAGTCATCTCCCCATGCATATCGCGAAATCCAGCCGCGGGGACCACCCGTCTCCGATGCATCATTAAGTTCTGCGAATGCTTGTTCGGTTCGGGCATGCCCGGTGTTGTAGGTCAGTGCGCAGACAATCACGCTTTGAATACCGGGCAAAGCCGCCTGTGGCTCACTGCGTCTCGCATCGTTCAGATATTTCATCTCGCCCGCGTAGCCACGCGCCAACCATTCTTCTTGCCTTGCGAGTTCGGGAAATTTCTCGGCGCGAGCAACCCCGGCCATGGCAAAGCCCAGCTGGCTGGCACGCTCAGAGATCCAAGTTGTCGCGGAGGCGTTTACCATGAAATTGTTTCACAGCGGCTGATCCGCTGCGGATATGAAGGTAAATACAAAGCGAAAATATTATACCGAGAGCTAAGCGGATTTTTTGTCGAAGCTGCCTAGAGCCGCGACTTCGTCGGAGTGCACGTCAAAAACTGTATACAACTTCGTGATTTGCAGCAGGTCCCGCACTTTTTTGGTCAAATGCAGCAGCTTCAATTCGCCGCCACGGTTTTTGACGGCGGTGTAGGCGCTCACCAGCTCGCCGATACCGGAGCTATCGATGTAATTAATGTCCCCAAGGTTGACGAGAATTTTGAAGCGCTGGTCGTCGAGCAGTTCGCGAATAGTGGACCGCAGCAACGCACTGCCTTCGCCGAGAGTGATGCGGCCGCTCAAATCCAGGACAGTGACCGCGCCTGCATCTCTATATGTGGCCTGTAATAGAGCCATGGTGCCTTTCCACGAATGAAAACTTTACGCTTGGCGTGACGTTGCGTTGTGGTCGCCCTTATCGTTGTTATTCGCGGGGTGGCCATCGGAGCTCGGCAATTTCTTGGACATAATAATTTCCGCGCCACCAGTGCGGCCCGGTACCACGTCGAACTCGTCCATAAAGGAGCGCATCAGGAAAATTCCGCGTCCGGAAGTGCTGAGTAGGTTTTCTTCGGCCAGTGGATTTGGCACGTCACCCAGATTGAACCCTTTGCCTTCGTCCAAAACGTGGATCACCATTTTTTCGGATGTTAAATCAACAGCCAGATAAATTTTTTTCTCCGGGCGTTCCTGATTGCCGTAGTGAAATGCATTGATAACCCCTTCCCGCACCGACATTCCGATGCGGTAGCAATCGTCCTCATCGAAGCCCGCGGCTTCGGCGACCCGCAAACACATCTCCTCAGCAAGATTGACGCTTTCTACCTGCGTATCGAGCGTGACATCGAGGTGTTTCTGGTCAGCCATTTTTATCGGTTGTCACCTGCTATAGCCGTCTGGACGCGAACTTGAGTGCACTACTGGTAACACAGTGGCCGAAAAAGAGTCAATCGAGCACGGCGGATATACCGTAATGTTTATTTTACCGGGTTTCATGGGTATCAGTTCACCGGCCCCGGAAAGATAGACGAGAGTATACCTATTTGCTCCTTCAGACTAGAGAGACCTAAATCCTCAAGCCCAATAAGAGCGATCCAGGGTACGGTACTGGATGGCCTCGCTTAAATGCTTTGGGGCAATGTTTTCGGTGGCTTCCAGGTCCGCTATCGTACGCGCCACTTTCAAAATGCGGTCGTGAGCGCGCGCCGAAAGGCCTAGCCGGGTGCTGGCATTTTCCAGTAATTTCTCTCCTTCGGCGGTGATCCCACAATGCTTGCGGAGCATCTTTGGCAACATCTGAGCATTGGAATAGGTTTTCTGCTCGCCACGATAGCGTTCTAGTTGGCGATTGCGCGCCGCCACCACACGCGCTCGCACCGTCTCTGAGTCTTCCGCTAGCGCAGGTGTGCGCAGCTCTTTATATTTCACTGCGGGGACTTCGATGTGGATATCGATGCGGTCGAGCAGCGGGCCGGAGATTTTGGACACATAGCGTTGAATCATCGGTGGCGTGCAGTGGCACTCCCTGGTGGGATCGCCAAAGTATCCGCATGGGCAAGGATTCATAGCTGCGGCCAACATGAAGCGGGAAGGGAAAGTTACCGAGATGGCCGCGCGGGAAATCGTTACGGCACCATCCTCGGATGGCTGCCCGTGTAACGATCTTCAAGTTGGCCAGCCGGGCCGATGATGTTTAGGGTCAAAGATTTCACCGTGTAACGATAGACTGAAATACTTGGGCATAGTTGCCGCAAGAGTGCGCGCCGATCGTCACGGCTAAGGAACTCCCAGTCCGCAAACGGTTCGATCGTTTTTAATAAACAATCTATCGATGGCACAGGGCGGGGTTCCGGCCGTTGAGGAGTTCCGAGCAATAAATTATAGGACTCCATTTCGTGCTCTACCGTCGCCAGTGCCACGTCGCGTTTAACCCGGTCGATTATTCCCTCGAAAAATGTGTCCAGAATTCGATCCTTCTTGTCTCGAAGATCGTTTAGCTTTCGGCTCACCTCTGCTCGATCAACTTCAGCTGATTCCACGAAACTTGGACTTGTCAATCGATCGTTGTACTCTCGCAATACTCTTGCCAGAAAAACCGAGTCTTGCAATTTTTCACCGACCATGGCGTCGATTTTGGGCTCCAGCTTGTCACGGAGCATGTGGTTGTTCGTGCACGGCTCCAATTTTAGTAATGCCCGTTTACGTCTTTCGCGAGTGTGCCGAGTCTTGCAAACTTAGAATTCGCGCTTAGAAGTGTGCGTGTAGAGCCGCTCCCCGCATTCGCCACAAGTTAGGAAACCGTGATAAGTGTAACGTTCGGGAACCCCCGTTCGGCCTCGCCAATGCTTTTGGCGCTTTATTTCAATAAGTTGTTGTGCCCGAAGAAAATCCTCTTGGCTCACGATGCCATCAAGTACTGGCACTCGAATCACATTCTCAGGATCCCTTTTAATTTTCCTGCGGTAACCTTGGCGGCCGTCCGGCGCTGCAACGTAGCCGCTCGCCGAAGGGTCTCGTTGCTCATCGTAAACGCGCAACCCTGTATAAATCGGATTTTCCAGTAGGTAGCGTAAGCTCGACCGCGGGATGTTTAACTTGCGAGCTATCTCCACGTAGCTGCTCGCTCCCCCCAGGAGCAAGGCGAATGCGTGTTTAACCTTTTCGGCTTCTGAAGTGTAATGCCATCCTTTCCTTTCCGAATATCCCACGCCAAAAGGCAGGCTCGATTGCCCACCTGGGTGCTTTCCTGCGCGCCGCATTGCCTCTTTGGCATCGCGCATACGATCACGAATTACACTTCGTTCCAGCCCAGCGAACGCTGCCTGGATCGTGCCCATAAATCTGCCATTATTGGAAGCGAGGTCCACCGGACCGTCCGGCAAGTAGAGGATGGTCTTCGTATCTATAAAAGTTTCTAGCAGTGCTAGGTCTGTAAATTTGTCAGGCCGTATCAACCTGCTAAATTCCTTGGTTACGACCCCTTCGATCTCGGGGGATTCTATTAAACGAAGCAGCGCGTGCATCTTCGGACTAGCAAGAACCAAAGCTCCTGAGACGTCTACGATCTCAATGGTCTCAACAATCTTTAGATCGAAGTTCTTCGCCGTTCGCCGATTAATTTCTTTTTGAGCGGGAATACCCGCCCGATCGCTGCCTGCTTGCCCTTGTGTTGATACCCGGATCAATTCGATCACTCGCTTGCTCATTTGTTTTCCTCCACGGTCATTCCGTAATAGCCTCATTCTTCCCGGCCCGGCGGGCCCGCGCGTACTTCCTATCGGTTTACGTCGCTACAAGAAACAACCTGTAATTAGTTCGGCCCAAGTACTCCGGTGGGCGTTCACGTGCAAAGGGTATTGGACACTACGATTGGCGGCCAAGCCTTTTTGTGCTTGCCGTCTCTTAAGTTTTTGGCCGGTTTTTTAGGTCTGCTGGTTCGCCGAATCCCTAGCTCGGGGGTGTGCTCGATTTCAAGCTAGTTAACGGCCGCGACCGTCCGAAGCATTCGAGGTC
>JAUTXJ010000084.1 GCA_030838075.1 Acidobacteriaceae bacterium | reverse complement strand
ACCAAAATTATCGCGGGCGCACTTGCGGACCGCGGGATGCGCGCGGGCCGCGTGGGC
Source organism: Acidobacteriaceae bacterium (assembly GCA_030838075.1). Taxonomy (GTDB): domain Bacteria; phylum Acidobacteriota; class Terriglobia; order Acidiferrales; family UBA7541; genus Acidiferrum. Next base: position 5,001 of record JAUTXJ010000084.1, on the reverse strand, counting down.
ATCGAAGAGACGCTCCCCTTCACTTTTTATGATCATTTCCGCGCGGCAGGTCCCGGTTATGAAGCCGTCTGGGCCGATCCTGTGACCATCGCCTGCCGCGCGCAAAAATCTGCGCACGAACTGGAACTGATGCGGCTGGCCTGCACTGCTACTTGCGACGTTTACCGGGAGGTCTTTGCCAATCTCAAGGAAGGGATGACCGAGAAGACGATCGGCGATCTGGTCATCGCAGGATTCGCAAAAATGAATCTGCATGGCGAGGCGCTGGTTTTGTTGGGCGTGGCGGCGGCACTGCCACATGGCAGCAAGCAACCGCAAACACTAAAGGAGGGAGAAGTGGTGCTCATCGATGGCGGCTGTACCGTGGACGGCTATCAGTCGGACATTACTCGCACGGGCGTGCTCGGAAAACCGTCAGCTAAAGTTCAAACGGTATTTGAGATTGTTCGCAAAGCTCAAGACGCCGCACTGGACGCTGCGCGCGCGAAAAAACTCTCAGGCTCTGTGGACGATGCGGCCCGCACGGTGATCACCAATGCAGGATACGGGCCCGGATACAAATACTTCACGCATCGGCTCGGTCACGGCATCGGGCTGGATGGCCACGAGCATCCGTATCTGGTGCGCGGCAGCGCGACAGTGCTTGAACCCGGCATGACTTTTTCTAACGAGCCGGGCATCTATATGCCCGGCGAATTCGGGCTGCGCTGCGAGGACGACATGGTCATTTCCGCGGACGGCCCGGCGCAGCTGCTGAGTCCAGGCTTTCAAGTGTCGCTAGAAAAGCCCTTGGGATGATGAAGCTGCGACTGTTTCGCAAGAATTCCCGGGAGATCGGCAGGAGAAAAGGAGATGTCTGCAGCCCAGGTTCTAAAGCCTCCGTCCTGGTTGACTGCTCGCACCCATTTCGTCGCCAGGCATTGACGCGTGGCGGAACTTTGTTCACGAGGGGCAGCTCGACAAAAACACCTGGATCATCAAATGTTTTTGAAGATTCCGTCGCCCGCACGTAACCCGCCGCGCGCCGGCCACTCGAGAGAACAGGCGAGATTCACGGTCGTATTTCCAATGTTCCGCAGGCTCGCTGTAAGGCGAGTTGATGAAGATCTGATCGATGGTCTTCATGGCCATAGTTAAGAGAGAAGCAGATTCCTCACCCGCCAAGAGGCGGCGGGTTCGGAATGACAACGTTGGCTCCGCGGGAGGGTGCTTTTGGAATGACAACGTTGTGTGATTACGGTGTTCTGGTGATCCTCCTTTTTGTCCCCATGTCATCCCGAATCCCGTTCGAATTTGCTTTTTGAACGGGGTGAGGGAGTCTGCTTTAGGCCACTGGTGCGGGAGATACGTGTGCGGGAGTTGGCTCGCCAAGTCTTCCCATGCGGGATTGGCCTCTTCTATCAGGCGGATTTTCTTTTGCCGACGCCAGCCCTTGATTTCTTTTTCGCGGGCTATTGCGGCGCGAATGTCGCCGAAGGATTCCCAATGAACCAGGCGGAAAATTTTGAATCTTGCGGTGAATCCGCAGACGCGGCCCTGGCGATGTTCAAGCATTCGGCGCTCCAGATTTCCGGTGACACCGGTGTATAGATTTCGGGAACGGCTGGCCAAGGTGTAAACACTATAGGTTTTGTTCATTGGAAGCGGCTAGAAAGCAGATTCCTCACCCGCCAGAAGGCGGCGGATGCGGAACGACAAGTTCGGTAGTTTGAGCTGTTAGCATCAAAATAGTTTGTGCGCTGTGCGATACAGCAAATTGTACTGTGGACGTACCGTTGAAGCTAAATAGCAATCTGACGCCTTGAATGAATTATAGCCGAGTGAAATAGACAGGCACTCTCAGGAAATAGCGGCACCACAGCCGGAAGCCCATGCAGCGGCGCCTTAAGTTGATAGCTTAGGACGCCGCTGCGACTGCTTTTAGAGGAGGGCGAGGACTTCGCCGCTGGTGCGCAGACCGGCGCCGATGGCGCTTTCGTTCGCGGGGCTGGACTCCACATCTTGGGCGCCGATGGAGATGCGGCCGACCTGCTGGCGCGCATAGAAACGCGGCGACGGCACGCGCGTGAATTGGCCACCCTGCATTATGGGAGCGGAGAACGGCCAGCCGGGCTTCGGGTAGACCATGCTATGACCCCAGCGATATAAGTACATGGAGACGACATCGCGGTCGAAATCAAAGCTTCGGTTCGCGAATATGCGGTTCATGTCGGAGCGCAGCGAATTCTCATAACTGCTGAATGGAGTGGTGAGGAGCTTGATCCGTTCGTTGGGCTGGTCGGCCACGGAGGCAGTGTTTCCCCCGTAGAAAGTCAGCACGGTTTCCCGGGTGGGATCGTTGCGATTCGGCCCTACCCAATCCGCAACGACAAAGTCGGCGAAGTATTGTCCGCCCCAGTAGTACGCGTCATAGCCGAGGTCGACTACGGGCGCGGCATTGCGGATGGTGACGTTCGCGGTGACGACCGGGCTTAGCGTCACCTGATCAAGCGCATTTGCTTGCGACGCGCTGAACAATTGCGCGCACGCGGTGCGGGCGGTATGCGATTGTCCGGCAAAAATCACCGCTTTGGCGGTGGCTTGATAGAATTGGCCCTGCGAAAAATAAATTACGCTCGCGCTGCTGTTGTTGGTGTCGCCACGCAGCACCATGGCGCCCTGACGAATGCGCACGTTGTTGTTGGCGGCATCCATGGCCGCGAGATTGTAAGGATTGGCCAACAGGTCTGCATCGGAGCTGCCATTGATGGCGCCGGGTATCAGCCACTTGATGATGTGTCGCAGCATGCCGGAATTTCCGCCGGGGTAAGCAAACTCCGGAAAATATTCCGCACCCAGGAAACTGATCGATGTGTACGCGGAGGCCTGGCTGGTAGTGCCATCCAGTGCGTCGACCGCATAGCGCGTATAGAAATCGGAAACCGCGGGATGGAATCCCTTGGTTTGCGTCAAATAACTGTCGAAGGTCATCGGTGACAAATAATCGTACTTGGGATCGCTGTTATCCGCCGGGTCCGTAGGGGCGCCGGGCTTGTGATACCAGTTCATCAAGTCGGCGCGAGCGGCCTTAAGGTCGTTAACGATATTCATCGGATACGGGACGCTGTCCAAGCCCTTTACGTACGTATCGATGTTCCAGCTGTTCGTGCCCGGATTCACATAAGGCGTCTGGCTGTCGAAGTAATAGCTGTAGAACGGAGAGGGGACGATGTAGTTCTGCCACAGGATTCCGGTGGTGTTGTAAATATTATTCAAAAACGCGTTGTAAGGCTGCACGGCATATGCGGTGGCCGTAGAGGCCACATCCACGATCGGCGAAGTGTCGTCACGGTTCGCATTTCCTCCGGGCGTCACCTGTCCATCCAGGATTAAAATTTTTGTGCCCGGGCGCTGTTGCGTAATGAAAAACGCTGCGGAGCAGCCGGACATGCCGGCGCCTACAATAATCACGTCGTAGTTGCCGTTGTCGGCGTTTAAAGGCTGGCTGCCCTGGTAGCTGTCGCAAGGTGAAGAGGAGATCAGCACCGAATTGGTTTTGAAGGTCAGTCTGCCATCGCGCAACCAATGGGCAATATTGAAAACGGAGGGTAAGTTTCCGCCGCGTAGAACATTGGGATCCGTGCCGATAGCTCCATCGCAAGGGTAGGTGGTGCCTCCAGCCATCGCGCGCATTGGAAACGAGCCGCCCACCGCGGCGGTTCCTGCGGCAAGTAACATCCCGTTGATAAAATCCCTTCGCCGGATTCCGTCATCTCGTTTTTGATTGGACATTTTTTCTGGCCTCTCTGCTTGAAGGATTGGATGCGGGTGCAAATTAATTTTGGGAAATTATAACTTTAGTGGCAACAATTCAAGCTTATTTTTTTATAGTAGGCTTGCGTTTCAGGATTCGCAGGTGCGGTGAGAGCGGCCGATGACACGTAGATAAATAGGTTATGGTTCAAGTGGAGTCAATTGAAGCAACGTAACGGACAAATTGCGGGCGTTGAGATTGAACTGCTGCCGCTTTGCACATGCCCCGCCACCTGAAGTTCGAGCGTCGAAGTTGTTCGATGTCACGCGCGGCAATGCGAAATGCTGTGCGTCTCGTGCTAAGCTAATTTCGATTCAGGCCCGTAGCTCAGTTGGTTAGAGCGCGTCCTTGACACGGACGAGGTCTGGGGTTCGAGTCCCCACGGGCCTACCATTCCAAACTTAAATTACTTTTTTTATAAAACCGCTGTTGAGAGGAGTTGCGAGCGAACTGCGGCCGGAGGTGTGATCAGACAGGTTTGTGCTAGAAGCCAGACATCGTTTTTCTGGAGACAAAAGAAATAGGGCGGCTCCTCGAGGAGCGCGCCCTAATTTAGCCGCATGGTAGTGGCAAAACTAAACCGTAGCTCTACCGCGGAAGAAGTGGAACAGAATGGAAATTACGGCAAGTATCAGCAGAATGTGAATGAATCCGCTGGTGACGTGAAAAGCAGTGAAACCCAACAACCACAAAACCAAGAGAACCCCGGCGATAATCGCTAGCATTTAACTCACCTCATCCTGAAATTTTCAAGGCACGCGATGCTCCATGCGGTGCGATTCAGAGTTTTAGCATCAGGTGTCCAAAGAGTCGATAAGGAGCAATGCTTAAAGCGGGGACGAAATCACTGTAGAAGCGGCGGGCTTTTGCCGGGGGCAAGTCTCTATTTTTGTTTGGCAGTTCGCTGTTTAGACCTTTTTTTGTCGAACGTCGCTCGTGCGGTGGCGATCATCTTGTCCATATCCTCGCCCGCTTTGGAGAACACTGCATCCACACCGGCGGCGCGCGCGGCGCGATCTACTTCAGGGCCGCCATGCGCGGTCAGAATGAAAATGGGCGTCGAAGGAGAGTTTGATTTCAGCGTCTCAGCCGCTTCCAACCCGTTCATGATGGGCATGGACAAATCGAGCACGATCAGATCCGGCACCAATTCGTCAGCCTTATCAATGGCGTCCATGCCATTCACAGCCTCGCCCACCACGCTAAAT
>JAUTXJ010000278.1 GCA_030838075.1 Acidobacteriaceae bacterium | reverse complement strand
CGAGGTTGTCATCCAGGTTCAGAGCCTTGGTTATCGCCCACTCAGCCTTGGGCCAACCTTCATCCGGTGGCAACAGGCCCCATGCAGCTCCAAAGCCGTAGAAGCTATTCAGACCGCAGTAGCCGAGCGCATACGATGGATCTTCTTCCACTGCACGCTGAAAGTAGTCGCGGCTCTTGCTGTATTCTTCCGGGGAATTCTTCCACCAGTAGTATCGGCCATTCAAGTAAAGCCGGTACGCCTTTACGTTTTCCGTAAAGTGTTTGGTCAAGCCCATCCTGTCATCGGTGCTGAGTTCGAGTGCCAGCGCCTGCACCACTCTTTCGGAGATCGCATCTTGAAGAGCGAAGATGTCGGTCATTTCTTCATCGAACGTTCCCGCCCACAAAGCCGCCCCATTGGAAACATTCAGCAGCCGAACCGTCACCCTGACCTTGTTGCCGCTATGCTGCAGACTACCTTCCAAAACAGAATCGACTCCCAATTCCCGGCCTGCTAACTGGGCATCTTGGTTAAAATCGGCGTACTTCCGTACCGCGTTTAGTGGGCGCATGATCAGGCCCCGGATGCAGCCAAGCCTGGTGATCAGCGTATCCGCCATGCCCAGTTCCAACGAAGCATCTCTTTGGGTTGGCATCAACGGCTGAAAGGGAAGCACCGCCAGGCTTTTTATCGACTCGGCAGAGACCGTCTCGGGAGGGCTGTGCTTCTGTACAGATGCAACGAACTGGTACCCGCGTCCTGGCACGGTAACGATGTAACGGTGATCGTTTCGGTCCCCTCCGAGTGCTCGACGCAGGGCAGAAATGCTTTGATTTAAGTTATTCTCTTCCACCGTTGTGTCGGGCCAGATCGCATTCATCAGGATCCCTTTTTCCAATACAGCGTCGGCATGTCGGACCAAATATAGGAGGGTGTCGAAAACCTTCGGTGTCAACGGCATGGTTCGGCCATCCAGTCTCAGGAGTAGCCGCCTCCCGGCGTCAACACGAAAATCGCCGAATTCGTAGATTTGCCCCAAAGCTCGGTCCTCTTTCAGAAACCTTCAGAAGTTTTCAGGTCATTCTAAAGATTTTGCCGTGCATTTCAATGATAGTCGTTGCGTCTCTGTTTGACAGCCGATGGTTTAAAAACCAAATCAGCAATCAAACGCGAAAGTCCAAAATTGGAAGGGGAAAAGCATGCAATCAGTGTATTTCAATCGGAGTCCTCGTTTTATTCGATGGATAGTTTTGCTGGCTATTGCGCTCCTGCCTCAGGTAGCCAGCGCACAGTGGCACGCCACTGTAGGAGCCCAGAGCGCGAACATGGGAAGACAGGCACTGGCATTCTTACCCAACGAAATCTGGATTCACGAGGGAGACACCATCACGTGGAAATTTAGCGCGGGTGAGATTCACACGGTGAGCTTCTTAGCGGCCAGTCCGACCACTCAGCTGCGGCCGGCGTTCTCCGATGGCTGTCCCGGCTTTTCCTCCGATCCAGCCTGGTTCGACGGGTCTGCGTGCGTGAGCACGCCGCCTTTGGTGAAGGGCTCGACCTTTACCGTGCGGTTTCCCGCGGCTGGAAATTTCAAGCTCGTATGCTTGGTGCACCCGGATATGACTGGTGTCGTACACGTTCTGGAATTATCGAAACCGCTGCCGCATACCCAATACTTCTACGATGAGGAAGCAGAAGCGCAAACCCGTGCGCTGCTATCTGATATGGATCGTGAAGAGAACGAAGACCGGCATTCCGCCGAACGCCACTCCGATGAAGGTCAGGTGATCGTTGGTGGTGGTGAGATTTCGACGAACCCTGGGGGAGCCTCGACACTATCCATAATGCGTTTTGTCGGGCACACGCCAGTCATTCATGCAGGGCAAACTGTTGAATGGGGCAGCGATGATCCCGAAGACCCGCACACCATTACGTTTGGTACGGAGCCGGCTGGGGACCCATTTCCGCCGTCCGGCAACGTCACTATGGGCGCAGACGGAGCGCGTCACGCCATAATCAATTCGACCTCGGACAGTGTCCACTCTGGCTTTATTTTCGCCGCGCCTCAGGATCGTACCGGACTTGCGCAGTCGCCACTGAGCGTCACGCGCTTCCGGGTTACTTTCACGCATCCAGGGACCTATCCTTACATCTGCGCTCTTCACGACACATTGGGGATGAAGGGTAAAGTGGTCGTGCTCCCGTAGAATCGCGGTCTGGGACCCAAAGTGTTGGGTCGCGGCGAAAAACGGCGGGACACATCGATAAAGCAACGTACCAGGCATTCGAGCGATGTTGGCTCCGCTTACATAGCCATTTTGCCGGATTATTTGAATCAGTCGATTGCGCTCACAGCCTCTGCAACCGGAGCTGGGCCGGACACTGGTCGTGGCGGGCAAATCGGAAGTTTTTCCGAGTCAGAGGCTCGTTGTCGAAACCTTCGACATCATAGTCCACTTTCCTGTGTAATTGCGTCACCCGACAATTGATGTCAGCGAACGGCTGGACCCTCAATGTCGAGGCCGGGTGCCAACCGAGCACACCTGTCCCTGCGAGCAGCTATTTGCGCATCTGACGCCGTGTCACAGTGGAGCCTGAATTTGGAGGACCACATGGCGCAAACGATATGGATTCACAGGCTGGCTGACGCAAAAAAGGCAGACGCCGACGGAATGGAATACATCTGTGAGCACCTGTTCCAGGGGTTCACACAGAGTGGCAAGCTCACGAAGGCCAAGGGCTGGAACCAAGTCCCGGACGCCAGCGCGAAAGACGGCACCACTTACCGGGGGCTGTTCTGCGATTCGTGCGAGAAGAACTACAACAATGGCAATGTGAGAATGGCGAAAGAGCCCGTACTGGTCTAAGGAGCCCCTCTTGCAGGGCTAACTCCACTTAAACCGCGTAATCAAAACTCACCCCACCACTCAGTTTGTTTGCGGATGGCCGCAAAATCTATCGAGCTGGACGACCTCGCGAAGCGTCCGCTCCAGCGGCGGCAGCAGTGGTTTTCACCGGCGGCTTTTCTGCTTGCGCATGAGGCGCGTGACCGTTGGGCGCCGGCTCAGCGGAATTGGAATTGACAGGAATAGCGATTTCAAGCTTTTTGCGCAGAGCTAACTCCAGTTTGTCGCGTACATCCTTGTTTTCTTTCAGGAAGGTGCGCGCATTTTCGCGGCCCTGTCCCATGCGCTCGGTACCGAAGCTGATCCACGTGCCGCTCTTTTCCAGCACACCGCGATCCACGCCGAGATCAATAAGATCGCCTTCGCGGGAAATACCTTCGCCATAGATAATGTCGAACTCCGCTTCGCGGAATGGCGCGGCCACTTTATTCTTTACGATCTTGGCGCGTGTGCGCGAGCCCACAACTTTATCGCCGTCCTTGATGGCCTGGATGCGCCGAATATCCACCCGCATGGAGGCATAAAACTTCAAAGCGCGCCCGCCCGTGGTGGTTTCAGGATTGCCGAACATCACGCCAATTTTTTCGCGGATCTGGTTGATGAAAATCAGGCAGGTACGCGACTTCGAAACGATAGCGGTGAGCTTGCGCAGCGCTTGCGACATCAGCCGTGCCTGCAGACCCATCTGCGGGTCGCCCATTTCGCCTTCCAATTCAGCTTTAGGCACCAGCGCAGCGACCGAATCGACTACCACAACGTCCACGCCGCCCGAACGAATCAACGCCTCTGCAATTTCCAGCGCTTGCTCGCCGTTGTCGGGCTGCGACACCAGCAAATTATCCACATCCACTCCCAGCTTTCGCGCGTACACCGGATCAAGCGCGTGTTCCGCGTCGATAAACGCCGCCTGGCCGCCAAGCTTCTGCGCCTCCGCGATGACGTGCAGCGTCATGGTGGTCTTGCCACCGGATTCCGGGCCATAAATTTCAATCACTCGGCCACGGGGAAATCCCCCCACGCCGAGCGCCGCATCAATAGAGAGGCAACCACTGGGGATCACGCTGACGGGCACCAGCACATCGCGACTGCCCAGCCGCATGATGGAGCCCTTCCCATACGACTTTTCAATCTGCGATATCGCCGCTTCCAGCAATTTGGATCTATCGTCTGCCATGCAACACCTCGGTGAAAGAATGTTTGGTCCGTCGCGTCTGGATCATGCCGTCTGTACAATAAAAGTTGTTCGATAGTACCATGTAGTTAACTTAATGAATACGTAATTATTGAACTTTATTGAACTGCGATCCGGCCCGTCACAAAGTCGACGCACTGGAATGAGTCTCTCACGTTGCTGCGCTCCCAAACCATGAGACCGACAGTGCAAAAATGGCGGCCTGTTGAAAACCTGAGGGCAAAATAACATCGAGGCGAACAAAAAGCAAACACTATTTTGAGGCGCTTTTGGATTGGCCCGCTTCTCCGTAGCTATAAAACCCCCTGCCACTCTTGCGACCCAGCCAGCCTGCCGCCACATATTTTTTTAAAAGCGGGCAGGCGCGGTACTTTGGATCGCCCAGGCCTTCCTGCAGCACGTGCATTATGTCGACGCACACATCTAAGCCAATAAAATCAGCGAGTTCGAGCGGCCCCATCGGGTGGTTCATGCCTATTTTCATCACCCCGTCCACGGCTTCGGCAGTGGCCACGCCTTCCATCACGCAATAAGCCGCTTCGTTGATCAGCGGCATCAGCACGCGGTTGGATACAAACCCAGGGGCGTCATTCACCGCGATAGGCTTCTTGCCTAACTTTTCGGCGAGCGTCATCGTAGTTTGAAATGTCGCATCACTGGTTTGCAGCGCGCGAATCACTTCCACCAATGCCATTACCGGCACAGGGTTCATGAAGTGCATCCCGACAAAACGCTCAGGCCGACGCGTTAACGAGGCCAGCGTGGTCATGGAAATAGAGGAAGTATTGCTGGCGATAATCACGTCATCGCGTAACAAGCGGTCCGCATCCCCCAGGACGGCACGTTTTATTTCAATTTTTTCGGGGACGGCTTCGACCAAAAAGTCAGCCGCAGCGACATTGGCGATATCCGTGACCGGGAGCAATCGCTCCAATGTACTAACGCGCTCTGCTTCGGTGATTTTGCCCTTCTTCACTTCGCGGCCCAAATTCTGGCCGATGGTGTCCATGCCGCGGTCGACGAAGCGCTGCTCGACATCCCGCAAAATCACTTTGTAGCCGGAGCGCGCAAACACGTGCGCGATGCCGTTGCCCATGGTGCCTGCACCCAGCACCGCGACGGTCTTGATGTTGTCTATGGTCATGCCTACTTTGGAGGAGCGCCTTGCGTCACTTCGCGCACAATTTCCAGGGCACGCGCCTGATTCCCTTCCGCCACATAAATTGCCGTGAATCCCGGTTCGTTGGCGACCCGCGCGACGAGATTATTCTCGCTCAGCGCGCTCGTCAGGAATTGCGCAAGCTTAGTGTCGGTTCCCTTCCACACTTGCAACGTAGCCGGCGCCTCATTTGCTTTCGGCGTCATGGTCGACAGATCGACCACTTCCGGCTGAGCGGGAATCTCCAGATTTTCCGGCTCCCGTTCCAGCAAATTATCAAGGAGCTCTTTCGCCGCGGAATAGTCCGTGGACAACACGGTAACTTCAAATCCAAAGCGCGGCTTCCAGTCGATGGGCAAGGGATCCGCGGTAGGCGCAACTTCGTCGTCGCCCAAAGACATATCTTTGAAGGCGATTCCATTAGCCTCCAGTTTCTCGATCAGATTCACGTGCACGGAAGGATTTTCTCCGGCCCAGAGAATTACAAAGGAACCTTCGTTGCCAAAGTCAGACATGCCTGCCTCGCTGTAAGTGATTGCATTTCTCTACGCGGGTTCTGTGCTACGACGCGAAAAAACCGGGCCAGTCTGTCGCGCTCGACAAATGAACATCGCCAAGGCAGTTTACTATACAAGCCTCCAATCCGGCAGGATAGCGAGGCTAATCCTGAGGCCCGTAAGTGCAACGAACTAAAGGCCTGTTCAGCCACTTGAGTCTTTTCTGCTGGCTGGCGCGTAGTTCTCTGTACAATGAGCGCGACGTTTCTAATTCCGGCGATTCCGGACCAAAATGCGTGGTCTTCTCGTGCGCTGCCAACCTGTGCGTTCTCGGTGTTGATGAAAGACGAAAACAAAGCACTGGCGGAAGGCCTGCAGCGGCGCGATCCGGATTTGCTGGACCGCCTGATCGAGCAATATCAATTCCGCCTGTTTCGTTATCTGGTGTACATCAGTGGCGACCGCACGCGCGCCGAGGATTTTTTCCAGGAAACATGGATTCGCGTTCTGGAGCGCGGACATCAGTACGACGGAAAATCCCGCTTTGAAGGCTGGCTGTTCGCGATCGCGCGAAATTTAGTGATCGATTGGCAGCGCCAACGAAAAGTGCAAAGCCTGGAGGCACTGACGGATCCGGAGCAGGCACACCCGTTGCAAGTAACGGACGAGCGCCCTGCGTCGGCATTGCAAGCGATTTTGAATTCAGAACAAGATGCGCAAGTGCAGGGCGCACTTCAGCAAATCCCGGCCATTTACCGCGAAGTATTGCTGTTGCGTTTTCAGGAAGAATTACAGATCGATGAAATTGCTGGCGTGTTAAGCGCACCGCCGTCGACGGTGAAGTCTCGTCTCTACAGAGGACTGGAAGCGTTGCGCGTCTCGCTGGAGGCCGGAGTTTCATGAGCGAAAATGTTGTTCACGAACGCGCACAGCAACTGATCTCGCAAGAGCGCATTGAAGGCCTCTCCGCTTCAGAACACACTTGGCTTGCCGCGCATTTACAGGAGTGCGACAGCTGCGCGGATTTCGCGCGCAAAACTTCCACAGCTTTGCGTTCATTGCAAACCATTCCGATTGCTTTGCCTGCAGGGCTGGCGGAGCGCACACAATTCCGTGTGGGGATGCGCGCGCAACAACTTCGCCAACACGAACCGCGCCGCCGCGTGCTGTGGATTGCGGCGGGGATTTCGTGGGCGACCGGTGTGGCCAGCGCGCCTTTTGTGTGGCGGCTCTTTGCCTGGCTCGGGGAACATGCCGGCGTTCCAAAGTTAGTTTGGGAAATGGGATTTGGTTTGTGGTGGGCAGTGCCTGCGTTGATTGCTGCGGTCGTGCTGCTGTCCGAGCACGAAAAGCAAAGCGGCGAGCGTTACTGGCTACAGCGCAGCCAGTAATTTGTGAGGGCATGGAAGATGTGTGAGAGTGCTTTGGAGTCGCGAGCAATTTCTTAATTACGTGAGTTATATTTTTCGGAGTTAATGAGGGCAAAGCAATGTCGGATCTACAGGCTAACAGCACGTTCAGTGAAAAGTTAAGGCGGATTCGTTTTCGCCGCACCAGAGAGAAGACGCGCTTTCGCGATGAGCTGCGCATCATTCCGAAATGGCTAATTGTGACGGTGATTTTACTTTTCATCGCGACTCAAGCTGGATTTTTAATCGCCAACGTAGTCTTTCACGCGCTGAGCGATCCTCCGGGACAAATTTTTCCTTACCCCACTCATCCGGCGCTTTCGTTGCTTAGCATTGCCGGACTCATCACGGCTGCGAGTATTCCGCTGGCGGCTTTATTCCTGGCGTTCGGTTACGTGAACCGCGATGCCAAGCGGCGTGGCATGAACTCGGCGCTGTGGACAATTCTCGTGGTGGTGCTGTCGCCGGGCTGGCTGGCGCTTGGATTTTTTATTTACTTTTTAATGCGCGAGCCGCTGCCGTATAACTGCCCGCAATGCGGGGCGACGGTTGGCGCGCGATTTAATTATTGCCCCAACTGCAAATGCAATCTCCGGCCGAGCTGCCCGCAATGCAAACGCGAAGTTGGTGAGACGGATAAGTTCTGTCCTTACTGCGCTTGCGAATTGACGCCGGGAACTGTTGCGGCGGGTTCGTCGGTGAACGATGCGCCGATTGTTCGCAATTCCGTTTAGCTTAAGTTGTGGCTCTCCTTTTAAGTTTAGTTACATCATTTCTACTGCTAGGGCTACGGCGTTGCCGCCGCCCAGGCAGAGGGCGGCGATTCCGCACTTAAGATTGCGGCGTTGCAATTCGTAAAGCAGAGTGACCAGGATGCGGGCACCGGAGGCGCCGATGGGGTGGCCGATGGCTACGGCTCCGCCGTTTACGTTTACCTTTTCGGGGTTGAGGCGGAGTTGGCGGGTTACGGCGATGGCCGCGACTGCGAAGGCTTCGTTGAGTTCAACTAGATCGACGTCCTTGTCGCGGTCCCAACCCGTTTTGATGAGGAGTTTTTCGACGGCATCGACGGGGGCCATCATGACCCACTTGGGTTCGACTCCGCTGACGGCTTGCGCGACGATGCGGGCCATGGGTTTCTTGCCCAGTGATTGAGCCTGGCGCTCACTGGTAACAATCAGGGCCGCGGCGCCGTCGTTGGTGCCGGGCGCGTTTCCTGCGGTGACTGTTCCGTCTTTTTTGAATGCGGGCTTTAATTTCGCGAGGGCTTCCATGGAGCTGTCCGCGCGTGGGGATTCATCGTATTTGATTACGATTGCGGGGCCTTTTTGTTGCGGGACTTCGACGGGAAGAATTTGCGCTTCAAAAAAGCAGGATTTTCGCGCGCGCACCGCTTTCTGGTGACTTTCAAAGGCGAAACGATCCTGCTCTTCGCGGGTGATGCCGTATTTTTCAGCGACCAGTTCGCCGGTCATGCCCATGTGAAAATCTTCGTAGGCATCCCACAGGCCGTCGTGAATCATGGAGTCGATTAGCTTGCCATCGCCGATGCGATAGCCGGTGCGGGCTTGCGGAAGTAAATAGGGGCAATTGGACATGGACTCCATGCCGCCGGCAATAACGATTTCGGATTCGCCTAGTTGCACGGCCTGCGCTGCGAGCGCGACCGCTTTTAGGCCGGAGCCGCACACTTTGTTGATGGTCATCGCGGCGACGCGCGGGTCGAGGCCAGCCTTTAACGCTGCCTGCCGCGCGGGATTCTGACCGAGGCCGGCCTGGACCACGTTGCCGAGGATTGCTTCGTCTATTTGTTTGGGGTCGAGGTCCGCCCGACGGACCGCTTCGGCAACTGCTTTGGAGCCCAATTCAACAGCTGAAAAACTCGAGAGGCCGCCCTGAAATTTTCCAACCGGGGTGCGAACGGCGCTGAGGATCACTGGTGTTTCCATTTCGATCTCCGACTGACTCGATATGATCGCTAACGGACCCAAAAGAATTTTAGAATTTTTGCTCGTCGGCGCTGGGTCCGTATAGCGCAGGAACGGGAATATCCAAGGAACGCAAGTACATCGTTAGTTGCGCGCGATGGTGAATGATGTGGTTGAAGCACATGCCACGGACCACGTTGTACTTGGGCATGGCGAATAGGACTTGGCCTTTCCATTTGAGCGTCCAGATTTCGCGGAGTTGCTCGTCGGTCACGCTGGCGACGGCATCGTGGCCCTTCTTGAGTTGCTCGTCGAATACAGGGAGCAGGCGTGAATGGCCATCCACCTTGGGACGTTCGCCGCCTTCGATTTCGAATTCAGAGGTCTTGATTGTGGTAATCGCAAAATGCGGAAGGGTGGCGATGTGCGAAGCCATCCAGCCTAGCGTTCCCGATTTGGGATGTGGTTTCCAATCCCATTTTTCAGCTGGAACGCGCTCGAGGGCCTTGCGGGTATTGGCGCCTTCCTGGTCCCA
>JAUTXJ010000277.1 GCA_030838075.1 Acidobacteriaceae bacterium | reverse complement strand
GCGAGAAGGGCGTGCTGGAGCCGCTGCTGGTGCGGTTTATTGCGCGCGAGGATTGCTTTTACATTATTTCGGGTGAGCGCAGATATCATGCTTCGCGCGCGGCTGGATTGCGTGAGGTGCCGTGCATTGAGAAAACGGCGGACGATGCCGAGACGCTGGAAATTGGGCTGATTGAGAATTTGCAGCGGAAAGATTTGACGGCCTTTGAGGAAGCTGAAGGGCTGGACCGGCTGGGCACGCAGTTTGAATATACCCATGACGACATCGCGCGGAAGATCGGGCGGGCGCGGACTTCTGTTACGGAGACGCTTTCGTTGCTGCATATTCCGGAGGCGTTGAGAAAGAAGTGCGCGGAGCAGGGGATTCTGACCAAGTCGCTGCTGCTGCAAATTGCGCGGCAGCCGACTGAAAAGAAAATGATGGAGACGATTCAGCGGATTATGCAGGGCGGGTTGACTCGCGATGAAGCACGCAGAGAACGCCAGGAGCATGTTACCGGGCCGCAGAGGCCGCAGCCGTTTTTGTTTCAGTTTGAGCCGGAAGATGAGGAGTTTAAGTTCAGGATTCAGTTTAAGAAGAGCCACGTTACGCGCGATGAATTGATCAGCACGCTGCGGGAGATTCTTTCGCAGTTGGAGGGTGATTCGTCGGGATCGTCGTCGAAGACTGATTACACTGCGGCGTAATTTGGCAGAAACTGCGGTTGTCAGTTTGACCTAGAACTGTTGTCCACCTTTAATCGCGTTTTTTACCGCGCCTAAAATTAAATTCTAAATTGAATGGTGAGTTATGGCCTTGGAGCTGTCGCCGCGGCAGATTAGTACGCTTGAGCGATTGGTAGGGGCGGGATTTCGTCCTATTGCGATTCCGCCCTATGAAAGCGCCTTGTGCATGCGAAAAGGGGAGTGCGCGGTGGTGCTGGCTCCAATTCCTAATGGTGGATTGAAAGTGCTGGCTCCGGCTTCGTATTTAGTGGATGAAAATTTTGGCGTGCGGCTGAAGCGTGGGAATGGTGACGTATTTGTTTGGAAGAAATCGGAGATTCCTGCGACGCCGGAGCGATTAGAAGAGTTGGCGGCGTTTCGGCGAGAGCTCATGGAGATTCTTGAGTTGGCGCCGACAAGAATCTGAAGGCTGCGTCGCTGCCGCTGCCCGCTCACGTCGTTGCTGAACTGGATTCGATCGGGGCTGATGCTAAGCAGGATGCGACTGTTCCAGGGTTAGCTTCGTCAGCAAGATAAGCAAGCAGACGCATCGAAGAGAGATTCCTCCGCTGCGTAAGCCGACTCCTTCGCAGGAGCGAAGGAGAAGAAGAGGCGTCGGCTTACTTCGGTCTCATCCTCAGCGCACAATGCTCCTTACCTAAGCGGTTTGCAATTGGGCGGGGGAGACTGCAAACTGAAATTTATGGACACATACGACATTATTTGTTTTGGGGCTGGGCCGACGGGGCTGGCTACCGCGATTGAGGCACGGCGAGCGGGGATGCGTTCGCTGGTGATTGACAAGGGCACGTTGTGCAATTCGATTTTTAATTATCCGGTGAACATGGTGTTTTTTACGACGCCAGAGTTGCTGGAGATCGGGGATTTGCCGCTGGTTTGTGCCGCGGAGAAACCGACACGGGTAGAGGCGCTGAAATATTACCGAAAGTGCGTTGAGCATTTTGCGCTGGAGCTGCGGCTGTTTGAGTTGATTGAGGGGCTGGAGGGCAGCGACGGAAATTTTACCGTGAGTACCGTCGCGCAGGATGGATCGAAGCAGAAATATCACGGGAAGAAAATTGCAGTGGCGACGGGATATTACGACTTGCCGAACATGCTGGGGGTGCCGGGCGAGGATTTGCCGAACGTGTCGCACTATTATACCGAGCCTCATCCATATTGGAGGCAGGATGTGGTGGTAGTTGGGGGAAAGAATTCGGCGGCGGAGGCAGCGCTGGATTTATATCGCAACGGTGCGCGGGTGACGATGGTGCATCGTGATGCGGAGCTGGGGTCGACGATTAAATATTGGGTGCGGCCGGATATTGAGAACCGGATCAAGGCGAAACAGATTACTGGGCTATTTAATACGCGAGTGAAAGAATTTACGGACGAATACGTGGTGATCGAAAATGAAAGCGGTGAGATGCGGCTGCCAGCGAAACAGTCGTTCGCGCTCACGGGATATCACCCGGACTATACGTTTATCAAGAGCCTAGGAGTGAAGCTGGATGAGAAGACGCTGAAGCCGGAATTGAATCCGGAGACGCTGGAGAGCAATGTGCCTGGGATTTTTCTGGCTGGCGTGGTGATTGGGGGGCGGCACACCAGCGAGATATTTATCGAGAACGGTAGATTTCACGGAAAGCTGATCATCGATTCGCTGACGAGCAGGGCGCAGGCGGCGCGGTAACTGCCGATAGTTGTTGGACGCAAGTTTGCCCGATGGGTGGGCGTTTGTTAGAGTTAGAGCATGGCATCAGGCCTCCGGGAAGTAGCTGAAACGTTCAGCACGTTAGCGAAGGGCTTCAGCGTCACATTTCGCAATATATTCCGCAAAACGGTTACGGAAAATTATCCGTACGAGAAAGTGCATTTTCAGGCGCGCTATCGCGGGATTCACGTGCTGCACCGCGATGAAAATGGGTTGGAGAAGTGCGTGGGCTGTTTTTTGTGCGCCGCGGCATGCCCGGCTAACTGCATTTACATTGAAGCGGCGGAAAATACCGATGTGAACCGGATTTCGGCGGGCGAACGGTACGCCAGTGTTTACAATATTGATTATTCGCGGTGTATTTTTTGCGGGTATTGCGTGGAAGCTTGCCCGACGGATGCGATTACGCATGGGCACGGATTTGAGCTGGCGACGTATGACATCAATTCGCTGGTTTACCGCAAAGAGCAACTGCTAGAGAAGACTCCGGCTCCAGAAACGACCGCGGCGCGATAAATTCTTTTACACTGAGTAAATTTAGCGCTTCTTTCTTCAAATCCACACATTAATGCACGTTCGGATTTAAAAATGTAAGCCCGTGCGCGTCTGTAAATGCGCAGGCACGCAGCACCATTCGTAACAAATTCCGTTCCAACTTGCGAATTACCTAATCGTGCGGGCGAGGACGCGAAAGCGTCCAGCTTGCATGGTTATGCGTACGTCTACCTGAAGTTTGGGTCTCATAACCGATATAAAGCGGCCATTACGTAAGTAGGTGGAGGCAGCGGTGAATAGAGTGAGATTGCTGCTGAAAAGGCATTTAGCGGGCGATCAGCGCGATCGAAACGCAGCGAGCGCGTTGCGGACAGAGCGGAGTTTTGTGGCTGGGCTGAGTGTGCGGCGTAGCTCGGAACGCGCATCGGGGTTGGGAGCACGTGCGGCCTCCTGGAGTCAATTTCGAGACGAACATCCGGGCACGCCGGGACGCGACCGGGTGACCGGACTTTTTAACGACAGATTGAACCTGGTGCAGGCCAACTAAAAAAGCCGCGCAGGTTTCAAAAAGCTCTGTTGGGAGCAGGCGGATGGAGCGCCTGATCCGTGAGGAAATTATCGGACACCGAATGCGCGCCGGCCTGGGCGCCGGACGAGGACGAATCGTTTGCGCTGGAAGCGGAAGGGCGCTCGCGTTGTTCCATCAACCAGCGCGCGAGCATCGCGCTGGCGTTTTCGTCAAGCCATTGATCGAGCAACGTTCCAATTTCCTTACGAAGGTTAGCGGCATGACTGAGCCGGGTGAGTTCGTAGGACTGGAGAGATGTTCGAGAAGCGGACAACAGGAATTCCCACGGCGGTTGTGTTTTGTAACGGGTCACGGACGCTCCTGTGGGGACAGGAACACAACGCTAACTATTCGGTAAATAGCAGTCAAATATTAACTTGCAGGTAAAAGGGTGTGGAAATCTGTGAAAAAGTCTTTGCGGGAATGCGGCGTGATTTTCAAGTGCGCAATGTGTCGGCGGTCATAAATAGTGCGCGTGTATAGCTCAACCAATATGCAGGCGTGCAGTGCATGCGCTGGCGATTACGAGGATCCGGATCGGACCGCAGGGGAAGAGTTCGAAGAATTGCTGGCCGGAGGGGACGAGTACGAGTGGTGGGGTGACGAGGAAGAGAGTGACCGCGGCGGTGGGTTTGATGTTGGTTCCGGCGAGTGACGGAACACTTGGAGAAAGCACAATGGGAAAAGTCGACGGAAGGATCCACGACCTAAAGCTTTGAAGAGGCAGCGCGACGTGTTGTGCGACGTGATGCTCTCGGCGGGTGCGTGCGAGACGTGGCTGACGCTGGTGGAACTGTCACGTGTGACGCATTACGGAGAAGCAAGTATTTCGGCGCAACTGCGGCATTTGCGGAAACCGCAATACGGCTCGTTTGTGGTGGAGAAGCGGCAGCGAGAAGGCGCGGAAGTTTTGTGCGGGGTGGAACACGGGCCGGTATGGGAATACCGGCTGAGTCGCGCGGTGCGGATGGTTGGTGGCGCGCCGGTTGAGCCGAGAAACGAAGGTTCGGTTGGAGCTGCGCAGACGGTTTGTTGAGTCGATGCGAGGGCGAAGGGTTCAATGAGATGAAATTTGCGTTTCTGGAAAATTCGGTGGAGTGGATTCGCGAGACGGATGGGGGGAGAAGCGATGAGCGTAAAACCGGAACTGGCGTTTGATGTTTGCTGGGAAGTTTATCGCGGGGAGCGCGAGGTGCTGGAATCGAAGCGTGGGATTTCGGCGCTGAACTGGAAGGATACTGGTAAATTTTTGTGGAGGCCGGATTATCGGCCGCGGCTGAATGAATGGGTGGCGGATTTTGCTTTGGCGGGGCGTGCTGCACTCGAGCCAGCCTGCTGGGCTTCGCGGATGGTTTTGTTTCGGACTTATTATCTCGGGCTGGCGCCTTATGACACGGCGCGGCATTTTATTGGGTTGAGTGAACGAGGCTGGGTGAATTGGACGGAAGATATCCGGCGACGGTGCGGAGAAGAATTGCTGAGGCGTGGGATGTTTCCGCCGCGGAAATATTTTAGTAGCGAGATGACGGACTGGCGTTCTAGCGCTGCTGATTAATTTAGAGGAGCAAAGAATCGCCGACGTGGAGGGACTTGCCGGATTCGGTGGAGGCGATGCGGGTGTTGGTGGCGAGGCAGTAGAAATGCTCGAAGCGATCGGCGTGGGACCAGGGCGGAAGATGGGCGCGGCGTTGCTGGGCGAAGCGTTTTTGGAAGCCGATGATGTCGGCCCCGGTTTGGGGATCGCGCGCGGGGATGGGGCAGCGGATGCATGGGTAGCTGCCTTCAAAGGCGACTTCGCCGATGTGGAAACGGACTACGCTGCGAAGTTCGGCGCCGAAGAGTTGGTCTTCCCAGAATGGCGGCACGCCGTCGAGCTCCAGAGTGGTGCGGAAACGCAGGCGGGCTTCCGCGACAGTCATGCCGGGGAACCATTCGCAGACGGTTTGGAGCGAGGCCGTGGAGATGACCGTTGGGCCGTTGGCGATGAGATCGTCGGGGATGCCGTTGGGATCGTGGCGAACCATGACGGCGTAGCCCAGGTATTTGGTGAACCATTCGGCTGCAGGGGCGGCGTCGGTTGGAAACGCGAATGTTGCAATCGGGATGTCGCGTGGGTCGCTTGGAACGGCAAGGGTGACGCTGGTGAGGTGCGGAGTGTAGGTTGCGCGAATCAGGTGCAGAGCGGGTACGCGGGTGGCGGTAATCAGTCGGCCGTCGAGGGAATAGATGGCCCAAGCGCGATCGAATTGGAGGCTGCCGGCGGGGCCTATTGTGGCGGCGGGGACTTCTACGGGGTCTAGCGATTTGATGGGATGGATTTGGATGTGGGCCAAGTGAGGAAGAATTGGTTTCGATTCCACTACATGATTTTAGCAGACTACTTGGGTAGTCATTGAGTTGTCGATCGAGGGCAAGATTTGTCTTCGTGAATTGAAAGTATTTTTAAGGTGACTGCTTATTAACGTTGACATTAATTAATGGTGTGGTACACTTCGTTTGTAAACAAGTGCGCCTCGGCGATGCCGGGGCGTTTTGCTTGTACGCCGCGCATGTTCGGCAGCTTGCGGGTGAAAGTCCCGTCCCAACCTGATGGAGGTGAAGGGTAGCGAAGCGCAAGGGCGTCACCGCGAGGTGGGGTCTGAAGGAAGCGTGGAGCAA
>JAUTXJ010000264.1 GCA_030838075.1 Acidobacteriaceae bacterium | reverse complement strand
CGTCCACCACGCGATGGTCGTAAGACAGCGTCACATAGCACATCGAACGGATGGCAATGGAATCGTTGATGACCACGGGGCGCTTTTCAATGGCTCCTAGGCCCAGAATGCCCACGTTGGGCTGACTGATGACCGGCAAACCGAACAGCCCGCCGAAAACGCCCGGATTGGTAATCGAAAAAGTGCTTTCCTGCACTTCTTCGGGCTTGAGTTTTTTGGAACGTGCGCGCTCCGCCAGATCGTTCATGGTGCGTTGAATTCCCAGGATATTTTTTTCGTCGGCATGCTTTACGACCGGCACCAGCAGGCCCCAGTCGAGAGCCACGGCGATGCCGATATTGATTTCTTTGTGCATCACGATGTTGGTGCCGTCCAGTGAAGAGTTCAGCGTGGGATACGCGCGCAAACCCGCAACCGCAGCCTTCACGAAAAAGGGCATGAAGGTTAGCTTGGTGCCGTTGCGCTTTTCGAACTCGTCTTTCGATTTGGCGCGCAGGGTCGCCACTTTGGTCATGTCGATTTCATCGACGGAATACACGTGGGCCGAGACGCGCTTGGAAGCCACCATGTGCTCGCCGATACGCTGGCGCATGACGCTCATGGGTTGCACTTCGTAATCGCCAAAATAAATCTTCTCGCGTGGCACGGCCAATTCGAATGAGGCGTGTACCTGGCCGCCGTGTTGACCAGCTGCCTGCGCTCCGCCTTGCGAAGAAACCTGCGGAGGAGCTTGCCGCGGCGGTGGTGGTGGCATAGAAGGAGCTTGTCGCGTCGTCGAGGAGGAAGGTGAAGTTGCGTTGAATGCTTCCTCCAACTCCTCTTCGACTTCGCCACTCTGCTCTGCCTGATCTTCTGTCACCCCGCGTTGCTGTCCGCCTCCAGCAATCAGCGCTTCGATGTCCTGCTTGCTGATGCGGCCACCGGCGCCGGTTCCGGTAACGCCGCTCAGGTCAATGCCATGTTCCTTGGCCATGCGGCGTACCAGTGGCGAACTGTGAATGCGGCCACCGCCGTCTCTGGCGCCGGTCGTAGGCGCCCCTCCGGTGGCGGGTGCGCCTGTTGAGCCTGCTGACGGCGATGCTGCTGCAGGCTGGGGTCGAACCTGTGGTTGTGCTGCGGGCGCACCTTTGCCATTCGCTGGGGTGGCCTGTGGTGCGGGCGCGCGAGGAGCAGGGGCCTGTGCCGCCTTGGCTGGCTGTGCTTCGCTCTTCGGACTTGCGGCCGGTTGCGCAGGCTTCGCCGCGCTGGCGTCGCCCGCAGCATCAATTACCCCCACCACTGTTTGGATAGGTACGGTCTTGCCTTCCGCGACCTTGATCTCTTTCAGGACCCCAGCCGAAGGGGACGGAATTTCCGCGTCCACTTTGTCGGTGGAAATTTCAAACAACGGCTCGTCGCGCTCCACCTTATCGCCCGGCTTTTTGAGCCACTTGGTAATAGTGCCTTCAAATATGCTTTCGCCCATCTGCGGCATTACGATGTCTACGGCCATGTCGATCTCCTCTGGAAACCAGCTGTACTTTGGACGCGTGATACTGCGCCCACAAATCTTTTCTCACCGGGTCTTTTCTCGTCGCGTTAATACCGCGCCAGCTCTTTGGCGGCGTCGAAAACTTTCTTGGCATTCGGCAGAAAATATTCTTCCAGCGGCGGCGAATAGGGAACTGGAGTATCGAGCGCGGTCACCCGCAGTAGCGGTCCGTCCAGATCGCCGAAAGCTTTTTCACAAAGTATGGCCGCAATTTCGCCGGCGATTCCGCCGGTTTTGGTGTCTTCATGAACCACCAGGCAGCGGTTGGTTTTCTTCACCGATTGCAGGATGGTTTCTTCATCCAGCGGCAAAAGCGTGCGCAAGTCAATCACTTCAGCTTCGATGCCTTCTTTAGCCAAAGCGTCTGCAGCTTCCAGGGAAGTATGCATCATGGCCGCGTAGGAAATAATGGTCAGATGCTTGCCCTGGCGCCGCACGATGGCTTTGCCGATGGGCACGGTGTAATCGCCAGCTGGCAGTTCTTCCTTGATGCGGCGATACAAATACTTGTGCTCAAAAAACAGCACCGGATTATTGTCGCGTATTGCAGCCTTCAAAAGGCCTTTGGCGTCGTACGGCGTCGACGGATAGATAACCTTCAGCCCCGGCGTATGTACAAAATACATTTCCGGATTCGCAGAATGGAATGGCCCGCCATGCACTCCGCCGCCCGATGGCCCGCGAACCACGATGGGCGCAGGCGCGTTCCAGAGATAATGCCCCTTGGCTACGAAATTCGTGAGCTGATTGAAGCAGCAAGCGATGAAATCTATAAATTGCATTTCGGCACTGGGCCGCAGTCCGAGATAACTCATGCCGCAAGCCGCGCCTATGATGGCGCTCTCACTGATCGGAGTGTCGATGACGCGCTCCCAGCCAAAACGCTGCAGCAAGCCCTCGCTGGTTTTGAAAGCCCCGCCGTATACGCCCACGTCTTCCCCAAGCAGCACGACCGCCGGGTCTCGCTCCATTTCTTCGAACATGGCCTGTTTGATGGCTTCGAGAAATGTGACCGGCGCGGAGCCTGCTGTCTCTGCCGCTCCGTTTACTTTCGGCTTGTCCGCTACCGCTGTTTGGGAACCGGCCATGGCTATCTCCTTTTCCCAGTAGAAGCAGGTGCTGATTTCTTTGCAACGCGAGCCGCTATCTGATGCGCAGATTCTTTGCGAGAGGCGCCATTCTTAGCAGCCGATGCGTGCGTTTTGCTTTTCCCGTTAGAACCGGCAACTTTCTTGACCACTGTTTTAGCCGGAGTCTTCGGCGCCAGTTTGCTTTCGTTCTCGCCCAGTTCAGGCGAGGCTGGCGTGGTATCGCCGAAATGGATGGGCGCATTCTTGCCGGCCGATCCTTTGCCTTCCCCAAATCCTTCCACGGACCACACCGCAGCGATGCTCGACCGGGGCGGCGTGACCTCGGCTTTCGATCTTTCCCATTTCGCGGCGATTTTGTGGCACTCGTCGCCGGTGCAGTACACACCCTCATTGGCAAACTCCGCCGGCGGCATCGGCGAATTTTCCGCGAAGTCGCGTTCTTTGGTGAGCAGCGTCTCGATGCGCTCGTCTATTTCCTTTTTACTCTTGGCGTCCAGCAATTTTTCGCCGGTCAAAAACTTTTCGTACAAAACAATAGGATCGCGCGCCTTCCAGTACTCAAACATTTCTTTCGGTACGTATTCCGCGGGATCATGCTGCGCGTGTCCGCGCATGCGCATCGATTTCGCTTCGATCAAAATGGGGCCTTCGCCCGCTCGCGCGCGATCCACCGCTTCCTTCGTGGTGTTGTACACCGCGACAACGTCGTTGCCATCCACGATGTAACTTGCAATTCCATAAGCCTTGGCGCGATCAGCCAGATCCTTCACCGGGACTTGCCGTTTCACCGGCGTGGAATACGCCCACTGATTATTTTCCAGAATCAAAACGAAGGGCGCATTTTGGGAGGCTGCGAAATTCAGTCCTTCGTGGAAAACTCCTGTTGAGCTACCGCCGTCACCGATCCACGTCATGGCCACGATCTTCTGGCCCAGGTAGCGGCCGGCCATGGCCACGCCGGTGATGACCGGAATTAGATCCCCAAGCATGGAAATTGGCGAGACGATATGCAGGTTTTCCAAATCGCCAAAATGGCTAGTGCCATCCTTACCGCGAGTCGGCGAAGTGTACTTGGCCATGTGCTGCGTAAAAATATCGCGCGGAGGAACACCCTTGACCAATAGCGCCCCAATATTGCGAATCATGGGCGCCATCCAGTCTTTCTTTTCCAGCGCGTACGCGGTTCCTACTGAAATGCCTTCCTGGCCCTCACTCGAATACAAGCCGCCCACAATTTTGTTCTGGCGGAAAAGCTTCACCATGGTATCTTCCACGGTGCGGTTCAGGCGCATGTAGTAATACAAATCCAGATATTGTTGCCGCGTCAGTTGTTTCTTCATCCGCGCTCCCTGCCGGTCACACTGGTCAAGTACTACGATGCGATTTCGACTGCTTGGGCGGGCGCCAAATTCGCTTCGCCATTAAGTTCCTGCGCCTGCAACTGTGCAAGCAAATCGTCACGAGACGTTTCGCGCATCTCCAGACCAAACACTTCACCGAAATTTCGCACCACCGGCTGTACCACTTCCTTGCGCGTCGCCGCGCGTCCGAGAATCTTCTCGAGCGAAGTGGCTTTGCGTCCGGCAATCCCACAAGGCACGATCAAATCAAAATAGCGCAAGTCCGTCGACATGTTGTAGGCAAAGCCGTGAGACGTGACCCACCGGCTGAGATGCACGCCGATGGCTCCAAGTTTCTCTTCGGTGACGGCTGACACATTCGAATCACTCGTGTTTCGCACCCAAATGCCAGTTTTCCCCGTTACTCGCTCGGCGCTAATGCCAAATTCCGCCGTCGCGCGAATCATTACTTCTTCCAGCATGCGCACGTACCACACCACGTCTTTGCGGATTGCGCCCAAATTTAGGATGGGATACCCGACTAGTTGTCCCGGTCCGTGATAAGTGATGTCCCCCCCGCGATCAGAGGAATGAAACTCCACGCCCTTTTGCCGCAAGACTTGCTCAGATGCCAGCAAGTGTTCGCGTTTTCCATTGCGGCCTAAAGTAATCACATGAGGATGCTCGCAAAGCAGCAGAACATCCTCGATTGCCCCATTTTTACGCGCAGTTACCAGGCGCTTTTGTAGCTCCCACGCTTCCGCGTAACCAATCAATCCCACATCGACGATGTAGCAGCTTTTCATTACGCGTTTTCTAACATGCTTAACCAACCCAAACAATCACCTTAAACAATCACTTACACATTGATCTGTAATCCACGCACTGAAGCGAATGCATCGCCCATGCCTTCCCATACCGTGGGATGCGCATGCATCATATTCATCATATCGTCGATGGTGCCTTCCAGATGCAGTACCGCGGCAGCTTCCGACAGGATTTCCGTGGCCAGCGGCCCGATAATATGAATGCCTAACACTTCACCGAATTTCTCGTCGGACACCACCTTGATGAATCCGCCGTGATTCCCAAGGATGGTGGCTTTGCTGTTGCCGACGAATGGAAATTTCCCGGTCTTTACCGCATGTCCCGCATCGCGCGCCTGTTTTTCGGTTAGTCCGATCGAACCAATCTGCGGCTCGCAGTACGTAGCGTTCGGGATGCGTGCTTTGTTAATAGCGTGAGTCGGTTTTCCAGCAATGTGCGTGACCGCCACGATCCCTTCCATCATCGCGGCGTGCGCCAGTTGTGGCAGGCCCGCAACAATGTCACCGATGGCGTATAAACCTTTTTCTTCCGTTTCCATGTAAGGACCCACGAGTACAAATCCGCGGTCCATCTTGGCCTTCGATTTTTCGAGGCCGCAATTCTCGGACATGGGCTTGCGTCCAACCGCCAGCAAAAGTTTTTCCGCTTGCAGCGTTTGTTTTTTTCCATCCTTATCGGTGAACGCGACGGTCACGCCTTTGGCGTCCTTCTTTACCGACTCCACTTTGCTGCTGGTGTGGATCTGAATATTTTTCTTGCGGAAAGCTTTATCCAACTCCGCGGAAATCTCTTCATCTTCCACGGGCACCACGCGCGGCAATGCTTCCAGGATGGTCACTTCCGTGCCGAACGAGTTATAGATGGAAGCGAACTCCACGCCTACCGCGCCTGCTCCCACAACAATCAGAGTCTTCGGTATGGAGGGTAGTTCCAGTATCGAGCGATTCGTCAAAATGGTTTTGTGATCCGGTTCAATTCCCGGCAAGGCGCGCGCTTCCGAGCCGCTGACCATCAAAATGTTTGATGCTTCGATTTCACTTTTCTTGCCGTCTTTTTCCACGCTGACGCGCCCAGGGCCTTCGTAGCGTCCCCAGCCCTGCACCCACTCCACCTTGTTCTTCTTGAAAAGAAATTCGATGCCCTTGGCGTGCTTTTTGACGATTTTATCTTTACGCGCGAGCACGTTGGCCCAATTAATTTTTAGCCCGCTGACCTCAAAACCCAATTCGGCGGCATTCTTGAAATGATCGTAAACATCCGCGTGGTGTAGGAGCACCTTGGTGGGAATACAACCCACGTGCAGGCAGGTACCGCCAAGATAGGGGTCTTTTTCGACTACGATGGTCTTCAACCCAAGTTCACCGGCGCGTATGGCGGCTACGTAACCCCCCGGGCCGCTACCGATGATCGCAACATCGTACTTAGCCACACTGCTCTCCTTCCGCAGGCCTCAGGACCGCGGGCTACCAACGCGTCGCCAGGCGACGCAAATCATTTATGGCGCAGCATTTAGCGGAACATCCATCTCCGGATCGGCGATCTTTTCAGATCGCCCTCTCACGTCGCCCTACAGGCGGAACGGTGAAGACCCGGCAAATCGTCGATTTTAGCAGTCCGTCAGCATGCCCGCAACTTGACTATCCTGGCCAACCGGCGCAGCGTTTGCAGCGCTTTTCCTACAAGAGCCAATGTTTCGCCATATCCCACATTATCTACTTAATACTGCTTGCTATTTGGTTTACTCATATGTAATATCCGATTCTCTCATGGTAGATAGTTATTCTATAGTTAACTAACTAGTTACCATGTGCGGGGCCGCGCCCCTCGCAAGAAAGGTTGGAACTCATGCTTGTGCGATCAGGGGACCTCTGGCATTGCACCAATCCCGCTTGCCTCTCGGAATTATCCATCGGAACAAGTAGGGACACTGAAGTGGACCGCGTTTACTGCGTCTGCGGCGCGGTCATGAAAAAACATTACCACCTACCCGTCTTTCGCTATCTCGACTTTCTCGGGGAACGCGAACAAGACGCTCTTCATGAACTCGCTCCGGATCTCGTCCAGCAGAATGCCGGGAAGGAATAGCGCATGCCTTCCCATACAACATCCGGGAGATATCGCTCGCCCTCCATGGTCCATGCCAGGAATGTTCTGCTCGGTCGAGCCGTGGCCGCGCGTACTTTCGGTGGACTGGGAAGCTTCCTCGCCGTTATCTTCCTCGGCGGCGGAGTCTATCTGCTGCAAGAATCGTTCACCGACCCTCTGCAGGCTCAAGCCGTCGGGTTAATCGCCGGAGCATTTATCATCGCACTGGCTACGATCCTGATTTATTTTATTTTTAGTCCACAAAAAGAATTACAGAGCGGCCAGGCTCGACGCTTTCAAGAGCACACTCCAGTGCACTCGCAGGCGCCTGCGTCTCCCTTATTACCCGCTGAAAGAGGAGGCCAAAAGCCCGGCAGGCACGATCGCAAGCGCCTGATCCAGATAACGCAGGTCGAGATCAGGCTCGCGGAATCGCCGCGAAATAGCGCTCTTCCAATATGCCCTGGTGATGCAGCTCGTGGCCTGCCACCATGAACGCCAACGCCCGCACGGTGACTTCCTTGCCGCTGGCCATACCGCGGCGCGCCCAGGCCGCGTCATTTAGGGACCGGAATAGCGCGATGCTGCCGCTGCGCACCGCTGCGAATTCCTCCGCAAGATCGGCCAGGCGCCGTTCGCCAAAGCCGCCGTTCTTCACATAATCGTCCTGCTCGAATCCCGGCAGCGGCGTTTGATCGCCACGCGCGATGCGCATGGCCCGGTAAGTAAAAACCCGCTCGGTGTCCGACATGTGCCCGACGGTTTCCTTGACGCTCCACTTACCGGGCGCGTACCTGAAGTTGCCCTCGCGTTCGCTGCGTGCCGACAGCATCTGCAACATATGCAGGCGTTGCGCTTCCAGCGCGGCCATCACGTCGTCGCCAGGCACCAGCGCAATGTAGCGCGCGTAAAAAGGTGCGTACTCGTTCTGCTCAGGCCTGCTTGGTTTCATTGACGCCACCAGTAACCTCATGCGTTCCGATTTGTTGTTGCACTTGCCGCCGGAATTCCTGCGGATGCGAAATCAACACGAACGATTCGGGTGTTCCACCGGTGCCGTGCACCACTACATCGCCGTAGCCCAGCGTGCGCCCCCACATCGTTTCATGGACCGCTATGCTTTCGACTCGCGACAGCATTAAATCCAGCGTTCTGCGGTTCCCCAATCCGGTTTTGATCAGCACACGGCGATTGGTGACCGCCATTTCCGTGGCGTTGCGCTTGGTCATTCCCCAAGCCAGAATGGCCAGTCCTATGATCACCATCACGCCGCCGGCAGCCACTAGAGTCTCCGCTCCGCCAGGCATGCGTGATACATAGTCATAGATTTCCGGGCGCTTTGCGGCCACTTCAAACAGCAGAAATAATCCGGGCAAGCCCACTAGCAATGCGATCAGCAGCGGTCCAATCAGAACGACCCAATGATGTCGCGTCTGATATAACAATGTCTCCCCAGGCACAAGATTTTTCTCTACGTAACTCATCTA
>JAUTXJ010000248.1 GCA_030838075.1 Acidobacteriaceae bacterium | reverse complement strand
CCTCAGGGTCGGTGGCGTCGATCCAATAAGCCAATGCAGTGCCGAGATCGGTGAGCGGATCCCCGATGGTGCACATTTCCCAATCGAGCAGGCCCACAATTTTCGTGATGTCCCGCGAATCGAGAATCAGATTGTCGTATTTGTAGTCATTATGAATTAGAGAAGTAGAGGCTGTGACAGGCATGTGCTCCTGCATCCATGCCGCAATTTTCTGCGCTTCCGGGTAATCGTGGGTTTTAGCAGCGAAGTATCGGTCGGTCCAGCCGCGAACTTGCCGCTCCAGATATCCCTCAGGTTTCCCCAGATCGGACAGACCCGCTGCAGCATAATCCACGCCATGTAGGCGTATCAGGTTTTCGATAAAGGATTCGCTCAGGCGTCGGGCTGTTTCTGTGGGGAACTCCAGACCAGGCGGCAGCTGATGACGAAGGATGAAGCCGTGAATCGGTTGCATCAAGTAAAAGGGAGCTCCCAGCACGGCCTCGTCGCCACAATAGAAAAGCACGTCCGGAGCTGGACGATAAACCGCGTGAAGCTTGGACAACACGCGAAACTCGCGACTCATATCGTGAGCGGACTTCACCTTGCTTCCGAAAGGAGGGCGTCGAAGAATCAGTTCCCTCGCCCCGAGTTGCAGTGAGTAGGTCAAATTGGAGTGGCCGCTGGGATATTGACGGACGTGCAGCGAGCCACCTTCGTTGGGAAAATGTTCACGCAAATACGGGTCAAGTTTGGTTAAGTCAAGTTCTTCGCCCTGCCTAACAGAAGTCGGATGGTCCAGGAAGTCGCTCATCGCGTGCTTTTGCTACCGGCTCGTGAGCAGCGCGGCATCATGGTTATACCCGTGAGCATTCCGCAGAGCAGTAGAACTTCAGGAACAGTTGACAAAATTCTTCCAGAGCGCACTTTACGCTGCCGCACCTTCTTCTTTTCCGACATCTGCGAAGGTTCGGCCTTGCTCCGCCAGGCGTTTCAACAGCGGCGCGGGTTCCCAAATTTCGCCATGCTGCCGCTGGAATTCCATCACGCGCTCGTATACCTGTTTGAGCCCAACGGTGTCTGCGTACCACATCGGTCCGCCTCGATAGCTGGGAAAGCCGTAGCCATTTATATAAATGATGTCGATGTCTGAAGCGCGCAGAGCATAGCCTTCTTCCAGGATGCGGGCGCCTTCGTTTACCAGCGCATAAAGACACCGGTCGGCGATTTCTTCGGCGGAAATTTGGCGCTGAGGGATGCCGGCTTCTGCTACCCAATCGCGGATTAGTTGGTCGACCGCAGGATCCGGTGCGGCGCGGCGGCTGGCGTCGTATTTGTACCACCCTGCGCCGGATTTTTGGCCGTAGCGGCCGAGTTCGCAAAGTTTATCTTCCGCGAAGGGTTGGCGGATGCCGGGCTTTTCGAGATGACGATATTCTTTGCGGATGCGCCAGCCGACGTCCAGTCCAGCGAGATCCCCGGTAGCGAGCGGGCCCATGGCCATGCCGAAATCAGTTAGGGCTTTATCTACCGCGGCAATACCTGCGCCTTCTTCCACCAGGAATTGCGCTTCTCGCCGGTAGGGACCAAACATGCGGTTGCCTACGAAACCGCGGCAATTGCCAACCAGAACTCCGACTTTGCCGAGTGTTTTGGAGAGAGCCATGAAGGTGGCGATCACTTCTTTGGAAGTAGCTTTGCCGCGAACGATTTCGAGTAAGCGCATCACATTGGCGGGACTGAAGAAATGCATGCCAATCACGGACTCCGCCCGTTTCGTGGCGCTGGCGATTTCATCGATGCTCAGTGTGGAAGTATTGCTAGCCAGAATCGCGGTAGGTTTGCACACGCGATCGAGATCTTTGAAGATTTCCTTTTTCAGCGCCATGCCCTCGAACGCCGCCTCGATTACCAGGTCTACGTTTGCGAATCCCTCGTAGGTGAGCGTTGGCTTAATGAGCTTGAGGCGTTCTTCCGCGACTTGCGCGGTGAAGCGGCCACGCTTTACAGAGTTTGCGTAGTTGGATTGGATCGTGGCTAGTCCGCGATCCAGCGCGGCTTGATCTGCTTCTTTTAGCAGAACCGGAATTCCCGCGTTGGCTAAAACCATCGCAATGCCGCCGCCCATGGTGCCAGCGCCGATCACGGCCGCGGATTTTATCGGAATCAGTGGAGTGTCTTTGGGCACGTCGGGAATATTGCTGACTTCGCGCTCGCTGAAAAAAACATGGATTAGCGATTTGGACTGATCGGAGAAGAGACATTCGATGAAAAGCTTTTGTTCCAGCTGGCAACCTTCCGCGAAAGGCATGGTGGTAGCGGCTTCGATAGCGTCTATGGCTGCGAGGGGAGCCCTCAGGCCGCGCTGTTTGGTTGCAGCATTCTCCCGCGCCCCGGCAAAGACGGCGGCGTTTTCTGCGGTGTTGCCTAATTTGCCGTTGCGCTCGCGTGTTTTTGGAGCAACCTTACCGGCAACTTCTCGCGCGAACGCGACTACTCCCGTCAGTAGATCGCCGTCGATGATTTTATCGATGATGCCGAATTTTAATGCTTCTTCAGCTTTCACGGGATTGCCGGTGGTGCACATTTCGACGGCTTTGGCTACACCGGCGAGTCGCGGGAGACGCTGCGTGCCTGCCGCACCGGGGATGATGCCGAGCTTTACTTCCGGTTGGCCAACCTGCGCACTAGCCAGTGCAACGCGGTAGTGTCCGGCCATGGCTAGTTCCAGTCCGCAGCCAAATGCGGTGCCGTGAATGGCAACGATGATTGGTTTAGTACTGTCCTCGATTTTTAGCAGTAGCGGAAGCAGGCCCGCACCACGCTTCTTGCCGGCGGTCATCTTACCGAATTCCTTAATGTCGGCGCCGGCCACGAAGGTGCGACCGCCACCGATTAATACGGCGGCTTTGACGGCATCGTCTTTCTCGATTTGATCCAGGGCTTCGGAGATGCCTTCAGGCACTCCGGGGCTTAGCGCGTTCACCGGGGGATTATTGATGGTGATTACGGCGATGTCGTTTTGCTTGGTTAGTTGCACTAGATCGCTCATGGATTGATTCTCTCTGTTGTTAGGAATTTTAGGCTGATCTTTCAGTGACGCCGGGGGCATCGATTACTAGAGACGCGATGCGCTCGCGATGAAAGGTCGCATCACCAAAGGCGTTTTCGGAGGCTTTGGCGCGGCGATAGTAGAGGTGCAGATCGTTTTCCCAGGTGAAACCCATGCCGCCGTGAATCTGGATGCCGCGATTGCCGACAGTGCGCGCGGCATCGCTGGCATACATTTTCGCGATCGAAACTGCAGTGCTCGCATCCGGCGCGCTTTCTTCCAGCGCCCACCCTGCGTAATACACAGCCGAGCGAGAGCTTTCCGTTTCAAGATACATGTCTGCACATTGGTGCTGCACGGCCTGAAACATACCAATGGGTTTGCCGAATTGTTTGCGAGTTTTGGCGTACTCGACGGTGAGGTCCAGCGTCCGTTGCATGCCACCGACCAATTCCGCAGCCAAGGCAGCGCTGGCAATGTCGAAAGTGCGCGGAAGATTGGTGGTAGGTCCCAGGTGCTCGGCGGGCGTGTCTTTGAATTCGACGGCGTAGAGCTTGCGGGTAAGGTCCATGCCCAACATTGGCGAGATTTTAAGCCCCTTGGCTTTGGCGTCCACAATGAAGACACCGTTGCGTGCGACCACAAGAATAAAGTCCGCGACACCAGCGTCGGAGACGAAGAGTTTTTCGCCGGTGAGTTTGCCGTGAGCGGCAGTCAGCTGGACGTCGCGCAGATTCCAACTGGCACTAGTTTCGAGGATAGCCACGGTGGCGCGCGCTTCGCCTCGACAGATGGGGGTCAAGAATTTTTTCTTGTGGGCGGGAGAGCCAACCGCATCCAATACCGAGCCGGCGAGAACCACGGTGGAAAAAAAGGGACCTGGCAGAAGCGCCCGGCCCGCTTCCTCCATGAGCAGCATGAGTTCGACTTTACCCAGTCCGACGCCGTCATATTCTTCCGCGTAAATAATTCCGGTATAGCCTTGATCCGTAAGCTTGGACCAAAGCGCGGCATCGTAGGCGGTTTCTGTTTCCATCAAGCGGCGCATTTCCGCGCTGGGGCATTCGCCCACAAAGAATTTACGAGCGCTGTCTTTCAGGAATTCCTGGCTCTCACTGAGACCGAATTGCATATAGCCCTCTTTTACTGCCGGGTTTTCACAGCTACGGTTTTTACGCTAGTAACTTCTGGGCAGGCCAAGAACGAAATGGCCGATTATATTGCGTTGCACTTCCGAGGTGCCCGCTTCGATGGTATTGCCGCGAGTGCGCAAATACCCGTAAGACCACAGGCCGTTGTCGACGGCATGTGGATCGCCGCCCAGAAGCTGCCCGTAGGAACCAAGCAATTCCTGTGCAATTTG
Organism: Acidobacteriaceae bacterium; assembly: GCA_030838075.1. Lineage (GTDB taxonomy): Bacteria > Acidobacteriota > Terriglobia > Acidiferrales > UBA7541 > Acidiferrum. The sequence continues at coordinate 2,913 of JAUTXJ010000248.1, read as the reverse complement.
CTGGAGGCGCTGGTTGAGCTCGCTCCAGAATATTTTCTGGATGGATCCTTCGGGCCCGGGAACGCCGGTTGCCGAAATGCGGCTGAAGGCGCGCATCTGATTGAAGCGCATGATTTCGATTTCCGCGCTGCATTGCGCCAGCTTTTGGCGGATCAGCGGATCTTCGCTGGCGGGACGGCCGTTGCGTTGCACGCTGCGGGCTAATTCGATGAGGCGGCTGATGTAACGGTTGAACGTAAGTTGCAGCCGCGCGCCATAGGAGCCACGTTCGTACATGAGCGTGCTCATGGCTACGTTCCAGCCGTCGTTGACTTTACCCAGAATGTTTTCTGCAGGGACGCGAACATCTCGAAAGAACAGTTCGTTAAATTCGGATTCGCCGGTCATTTGTCGGAGTGGACGAACTTCGACGCCCGGAGATTTCATATCCACGAGAAAAGCAGTAAGGCCTTTATGTTTTGCGGCGCTGCTGTCGGTTCGCACAATCAGCTCGCACCAATCGCCGACCCAGCCATAGCTGGTCCAAACTTTTTGCCCGTTCACGATGTAATGATCGCCATCCAGCTTGGCTTCCGTTTGCAGCCCGGCAAGATCTGAGCCGGCATTTGGTTCGGAGAACCCCTGGCACCAGATTTCTTCCGCGCTCAAAATCTTCGGGATGAAGCGCTTTTTTTGTGCTTCGGTGCCGCACGCAACTATGGTGGGGCCAATGAGTCCGAGGCCTAAAGAATTGGCCATTGGCGGGGCTTCTACTCGGGCCATCTCTTCCCAGAAAAGCGATTGCTGCATCAAGGTGGCGCTGCGGCCACCGTATTCTTTGGGCCAGGAGACGGCGGCCCAGCCACCGTCATGGAGCTTGCGCTGCCAAGCCCGCAGGTATGGAAAGGATTCCTCCAGTGGCTTTTCGCGCCACTCGGCCCAGTCCTTAGGCGCATTCTTGGCCAACCAGGCGCGAAGCTCGTCGCGGAAACTCGATTCCTCGGGGGTCAACTTTAAGTCCATGAATCGTGCTCCTTCAGCTTTGAAAGGCGCATAAGCTTCGACCCACGCAAAGCTTCCATCTGCCAGACAATGGCATCAAGAACTCTTTTTCGCCGCCGCCGACTCTGGGCGCAGTGTGTCCTGGCCGTGCCAATATTTTTTCCGAATATCTTTTTTGAGAATTTTTCCCGTTCCCGTCTTGGGTAAACTGTCGACGAATTCAAACGAGCGCGGGCATTTGTAATGCGCCAGCCGAGCACGGCAAAAATCCATCAGTTCCGATTCAGTAACGATAGCGTTGGGCTTAAGAACTACCAGGGCCTTCGGGACTTCGCCCCATTTTTCATCAGGCACCGGAATAACACCGGCTTCCAGAATAGCCGGATGGGCCAGGATGGCTTTTTCGAGTTCGAGCGACGAGATATTTTCTCCTCCGCTTACAATGATGTCCTTTTTACGATCGACAATCAGAAAATAGCCATCTCCGTTGAGCGTGGCCATGTCTCCGGTGTGAAACCAGCCGCCACGCATTACTTCGGCAGTGGCTTCCGGTTGCCGCCAGTAGCCCTCCATCACGCCGTCGCCACGAACGACGATTTCGCCGATGGATTGCCCGTCAGGCGGGACATCTCTGTCGTTGGCATCGACGATCCGCATTTCTACCCCGGGAACAGCGTAGCCAGTCATAGCCTGACCGATGTAACGCTGTTCGCCTGCCCATTCCATGCCGACCTTCATCATAGAAAGTGAGAGCGTCGGAGAAGTCTCCGTGAGCCCGTAGCCGGAAACGCATTCACAGCCAAATGCTTCTTCCACTTCGCGAATAAGCGTTGGGGAAGATGCCGCACCGCCGATCACGATGCGCGTGAGGCTGCTCAGATTGTAGTTTTTGCGCTCCCGGCAGTTCACCAGCGCGGTGGCCATGATGGGGACCAGGCTGCACGTACGCGCTCCTTCTGTTTCAATGAGGCGAAAAATTTCCTTGGTATCGAAGCGCTGCACCATGACGTGCTTGCCGCCTAGTTGGGTGAGAAAATGCGCCACACCCCAGCCATTGGCGTGGAATAACGGAATGGTGTGGAGCTCCACGTTTCCGTTGGGGATCTGGAAAGCCATGCAGACATGTATAGCGAGCAGATAGACGTTTCTGTGCGTGAGCATCACGCCCTTTGGGTTGGCGCTGGTGCCACTGGTGTAAAACAATTCGGCTACAGCATTTTCGTCGATGGTAGAAATATCGGCACTACGCGGCGCGGCGGCGGCGAGCAACCCATCGTAGTCTTGCGCGCAGAGCCACGATGCTTCCGGAGTGCCTTCCAACAGCACGAAACTTCTTACTGAGTTCAGATCCTTGCGGAAAGCTTCCACCAACGGAAGGAATTGCCTTTCGAGGAACAGAATCGTTGCACCAGCATCGTTGAGGATGTAGGCAAGTTCGCTGGCGGTCAGACGAATATTCAATGGGAGCAGGATGGCGCCGGCTTCGAGAACCCCGTAATAGGCCTCCAGCAGACGATGACAATTGGTACTGAGAAAAGCCACGCGATCGTCGGGCTGGACACCATTCTGATGCAGCGCACCGGCAAGACGGCGGGTGCGATCGGCAAACTCCTTGTAGTTGTAGCGCTTCTCCTTACAAACCACCGCGGTTCGCGCAGGGTACTGCCGCTCCGCGTAGCGCAGAAAACGCAACGGTGTGAGCGGAATGTTCATCGTGGAAGTCGCCCTTATCTAGGCGGATTGTCCCCCGTCCACGACCAGTGTGTGTCCGGTAACAAAATCCGAAGCGTCCGAGGCTAGAAAAATCGCAGCGCCTTTCAAATCGTTGGGCCCGCCAAAACGTCCCAAAGGAATGTTGGCTAGCAAGTTTTCTTTATTTCGCTGGATGACTTTTTCCGACATGTCTGTCGGAAACCATCCGGGCGCGATGGC
>JAUTXJ010000220.1 GCA_030838075.1 Acidobacteriaceae bacterium | reverse complement strand
ATGTACGCTTTGCTCTTGCCCTCGGCCCACAGCTTCATTTCTTCTGTGGAAGAAAATGTAAAGGTGGAGCTGCGACAAATCTCCGTGCCGACTGGAGCGCCGACGCCATGCTTGTTCGGTTCGCCGGAGTGAACCGAGCGCGTTTGTGGGCCCCACTTCTGGGTGTTTGATGTTTTCATGGTGCTGGAATTGTTGGCCCTATGGCCCATTCCCAGCAAGCACCATTTTGGCGATCTCAGGAATCCAGCATTTAGGCTTCGTCGTCTGCCTGCTGATCGGCGTGCGGTTTGTGGTTGGCGATTACTTTTTCTGCCAGCTCATTGGGGACGTAGTCGTAGTGGGAAAATTCCATCGTGTAAGTGGCGCGACCCTGGGTTTTGGAGATGAGATCGTTGGCGTAGGTCAGCATTTCAGCGAACGGCACCTGCGCTTTGATCACCACGTTGTGTCCTCGAAGATCGCTGCCGGCGATGCGGCCGCGACGCGAGCTCAGGTCGCCCATTAAGTCGCCGGAGTATTGGTCGGGCGCGAAGACTTCAACGTGCATGATGGGCTCGAGTAGCACGGGCTTGGCGGCCTTCATGGCCTCTTTGAAGGCCAGCGAGCCGGCAATTTTGAAAGCCATGTCGCTCGAATCCACGTCGTGGTATTTGCCGTCGTAGAGGCTCACGCGGAAATCCACGACTGGGAATCCTGCGAGGTACCCGCGCGCGGCGGCATCGCGAATCCCCTTTTCTACGGAGGGAATCCAGTTTTTCGGGATCGAGCCGCCGAAAATATCGTCGACGAACTCGATGCCCTTGCCACGTTCCGCGGGCTCCATCTTGATGCGGCAGACCCCGAACTGCCCGTGGCCACCTGACTGTTTTTTGTGTTTGCCTTCCGCGTCGGCTCGAGCGCGGATGGTTTCGCGGTAGGCGACTTTAGGCGGCTTCAGTGTGAGGTCCACGTGATAGCGCTTGTGCAGCTTGGCGACTACGACTTCTATGTGCTGCTGTCCGGAACCGGAAAGCAGAAATTCCTTGGTTTGCGGGTCGCGAGAGAAATGCAGCGCGGCATCTTCTTCGAGAATTTTGTGAATTGCGACGCCGATCTTGTCTTCGTCGGCGCGGGTCTTGGGTTCAATCGCAAAAGTGATGGAAGGTTCGGGAATTGGCGCGCGCTTGTAAAAGATAGGATTGGGTTTATCGCCAAGCGTCTCGCCTGTGGCGGTTTCTTTCAATTTCGCAATCGCGCCGATATCACCGGCATGAAGTTCAGGTATTTCGATCAGTTGCTTACCTTGCACGATTTGCGTGTGCTGAAAACGCTCCGGCACGTTGCGGTTGTAATTCATCAGTGTGGCGTCATTTTTCAACACCCCGCTCATCACCTTGAAATAGTTGATGCGACCGGCAAAAGGATCGGCCAGCGTTTTGAAAATAAATACGGAAAGCGGTTGCGCGTCGTCGAATTTGCGCGGCATGGCTTCGCTTTTGCCGGTTGGTTCTTTGTAGGCCACGATGGAATGCTCATCCGGATGCGGGAAAACATCGGCGATGAAGGACAGCAAGCTGACGCTACCAATATTATGAAGCGCCGAGGTCATCAGCACCGGGATGATTTTCTCTCCCACAATCGCCCGCCGCAGTCCGGCGAAAAGATCCGGCAACGGAAGCGTACCTTCGTTGAAAAATTCTTCCATTAGCGCGTCATCACCCTCGGCAACCATTTCCACTAATTTCTCGTGGGCTTCCTTGGCATCATCCGCGAGCGCCGCCGGGATTTCTTCGATGGCGACTTTTCCGTCGCTATCCGGCTGGTAGAAATGAGCTTTCATCGCGACCAGATCGATTACGCCGCGGAAGGCTCGTTCGTGGCCGATAGGTAGTTGCAGTGCGACAACGTTGCGGCCAAAAACCTGTTCCAGCGATTCCATGGAACGTTCAAAGCTGGCCAGGTCGCGATCCATTCCGGTGAGTACGAACGCGCGCGGAATGTCATACTCCACGCAATAATCCCAAACTTTTTCGGTGGTGACTTGCGTGCCGACGTGCGCATCCACGGTAATCAGCGCGGCGTCCGCGGCGATCAGCGAGGCTTTCGACTCGGTGATGAACGTTGAATAGCCGGGTAAATCTATAAAATTAATTTTAACTTTGCTGCCAGGAGCGTGGCTGGTGGGATCAGCGGTAGTGGGCCATTCGGCGTGCGCGATAGCCGTTTGAATGGAAAGTTTGCGCGCGATTTCTTCTTCGTCCCAGTCGGTGGTGGTGCTTCCTTCCGCAGCTTTTCCCCAGCGCGGCGTCGCACCCGCGGTGAAGAGCAACGACGACACCAGCTGCGTCTTACCGGTGCCGCCGTGGCCGACAATGCCAACGTTGCGAATGTCCTTGGTGAGATAACTTTTCATGTAGACCTCCATCGTGCGAGGTCCGTGCTCGATGAAAAGGGCGCGGGCCTGCGCCTCGGGCGAGTTAAATTCTCTGAAAAGCGCGGCCCTTGGTCTGTCGCTCTTTTTGCTTACACCAGCAGGGCGAAGAACTAACGAATCTGTGGTCTGCTCTTCAGTCGATTGACTACCCCTGGCAGCCAATCGGGCGGATGCTAGCACACCGCATTGTGTGCCCGCAATTACTAGTCCGGCCTTTTGGAGCGTCGGATAATTTGTCCGATGATTGAGTTTTCACCTTCGAGGAGAGTCTGTGCCTCTTTGAAGGCAGGCACGGAGCGATTCAGTACGTTCGCCAAGCTGAGCAACGCGCTCATTTTCTCTTCAAAGTCGCCTTCCCCCCATGGACTAGGCCTGACGATCAAGCGACCCGACTTGTAGTGCTCAGAACCGAAAAGCCGATTCTTGTCGGCATCGTGGAGCGAGGAGTCAGTCTCCTTGTAAGCGGCGTAGTTCATGCCTTCGATGATCAAGTGACGGGCTTCGTCCGGCGTCATAGATGCGACAAGTTTACCCGCATGAAAGCTAAATTGGACGCAGAGCAGCTTTTACTGTGACAGTGCTTTCTTTCAGAATATTGATGGAGCGAATCCAATCCGCGTGGTGTGGGGATTTTAAAATCAGAGTGTGCGTGCCCTCGGTGAGGCGAAGCGTCGCGGGAGTAGTGCCGATAAATTTATCGTCCAAAAAGATTTCCGCACCGTCGGGGTCGGAAGTGATCTCGGTGACCTCCAAACCCGGAGAAATTTGCGGACTAGCAGCCGTGTTCATCATGGAAGCGCCGGATGGCAATTTTGCATTGACAGACACCGTGACGCCTTCGCTTGGCTTAGGCCCTGCCGGATAAAAGCGGTGAAGAACTTCCAACAGGTCGGAGGCACTAAGTGCAAAGCCAATGCCGGTGACATTTTTCTTGATCAATTTTTGCGAATTAATGCCGATCACTTCGCCGCGGGAATTAAGCAGCGGCCCGCCGCTGTTCCCGGGGTTGATGGGCGCGTCGGTTTGAATCCATGTTCCAGGCCCGGCAGCGTCGAATCGCCCAACAGCGCTGACGATTCCTTTGGTAACGCTGAAAAGCATGGCATCACCGGGATTCTCGATGGCCAACACGCTTTCTCCCTGTCGCACCGTCGAGACCTCCGCAAACGGAAGATGAGGAAAACCTTCGCCGGTCGTTTTTGCCAAGGCAATATCCAGGTCTGGATCGACATACACGATCTTGGATTCCAGTTGAGTGCCATTCGGCGAGGTCGCAAGCAAAGCTTCCTCGCCGCGCGCCAAATGTGCGTTTGTGGCGATGACCCCGGTATCAGTAATAAAAAACCCTGTTCCGCTTTTCGTGAGGCTCTTCAAAAAGACCACTGCGGGTTTCGTTCGGCTAACCAATTCCTCGAGCGAAAGTTCGGGACGCGGTCCGGGAACAAGCGAACCGGAAACACTCTCCACCGCGCCGGTGAAAGTTTTCGAGGCGGATTGTAATTCCACTTGAAAATGGTCCGTCTTCAACAGCCAGTAGGCGCCGTGATTATGGCCTTTGAGCGTCGAAACCCAGCTCATCGGGCCTTCGGTGAGTTGAATTTCCTTGGCCGCATATCCCTCAAGCGTCAAACGCGCAACCATCGGATATCCGAGACGCGCGCCAAGGGCCGTTTTGGTTTTGTGCAGATAACCGCCCGGAATGCTTTGTTCGTAAGGCGTGGTACCCACCAACACGCCATTGATTTGCACCGTCGCTCCCGGCGGAACAGTCGTGATGCGCAATTTATCAGCAAGTGCGGGAAACGAAAGAAGACCGCACACGAGCGTTGCGCTGGTTATCGCGCGCCGGTAAGTAAGCCCAAAGTGCACAGCTCCAATATAGTACTATAGATTTATAATAACGATTAGGTAAACATACGATAGGCCGACGCGGTTCGCTCAATGTCCCGTCGGGAATTCTGCGGATGGTTGAAAACCGTCGCATGACAGCATAGGCAAGCGCGGATACTTAGCAAACCTCGGATCGGTACGCGAAAGTTCGCAAAGTATAAATATAGAACCCCGCGCGGACTCGATGCGGCGTGCATGGCTACAGCGCGCGCACAGCCCGGCGATAGCATCGTGCTCTTGCGCCTTTGCAGGTTCATTCACAGACAAAGGATAACGCCGCGACTTATCTGGCGGCTAATAACACTCTCATCGAAGTCCTTACTTTCGTGAGGGCGGTTTATCGGAACTTGAAGGCGGTGTCGCATCCGGCGAGTCGCCCGGCGCGTCGGCCGGAGGCCCTGTCGGAGCAACGGGCTTGCCGAAGTGGGATTCATCTATTTGCGGATTAACCTCAATCTTGTCCGCGATGATTTTTTGAGCCTGGCCCGTGCCAGGCGCGTCGGAATCGATCTCAAACGCAAATTGTAAGCCGTCAACTTCGCGATAATCGTGGAACACCGATTCCCACGGCACATCCCTATCGCCGACTTTGCGGGTGCCTTCCCACTTGATCAGCCGGAAAGACTCCGCGTCAAAGAAATAGTTGCGCATGTCGCCTTTTTTATTGGTGAGTTTCAAGCGATAGGCAGGCTTGCCGTCCACGTCTTCCTTACCCACGAGAGCGATCAGATTGCCTTTTTGTTTGTAATCGACCAACGGGCCATCAAAGTCCGATTCATCAGAAATATTACTGATGTCCTCGGCGGTCATCGGCTGCACCGTTTTATTCTCGATGAAAGGGTTGAGAATCCAGCCCGTGGACTTGCCGTCGTAGCTGCGCACCAGCGTTTGGCCTTGGACGGTTACTTCTATGTGCATTTTGCCGGGCCGCTCCAGCTCCACAAGAAACGGTCCATCGGCGCCGGGGCCAAAATTGATGGTTCCAGAGATTCGTTGCGAGTGCACGGCCTTGATTCTGGAGACTCCTCCGCGCGCGGCCAGCACCTTGGTCACAATCTCGTCGGCGGTCTGCGCTGACGCGCTCAACGGAATAAACAAAACAACCGCAAAGCAAAATGATTTGATTTTCATGACGGCCAAGCTATTTCTCCAAAGATAATGGTATGGGCAGGCGCTGCGAAGGTCAATTTGGAGCAGCAATTTCGAGATTCGGACCGAATCCCGACGATCGGCGGAGCTGACTATGTTTTCGCCTTTTCCAGAGCGGCTGTGAGCGCAGGCATAATCTCGAAAATGTCACCGACGATGCCGTAATCGGCAATTTCAAAAATCGGCGCGTTTTGATCCTTGTTGATGGCCACGATAGTGCGCGCGCCCTTCATCCCCACCACGTGTTGAATCGCACCGCTGATGCCTAGCGCAAGATAAAGTTTGGGGGCCACGGTCTGGCCCGAACTGCCGATCTGGCGCTCCATGGGCAGCCAACCTTCATCGCAAATCGGACGGGACGCGGCCATTTCTCCGCCAATCGCTTTGGCGAGCGCTTCCGCCTGAGGTATGTTTTCTGGCGCTTTAATCCCGCGCCCGATGGAAACAATTATCGGAGCTTGCGTCAAATCCACGGACGACTTGGCTTCCTTGAAAAGCTCTAACGGCTTGGTTCGAATCTGTTCTGGTTTCAATTCCACGGCAATTTTATTTATGGGTGATTTGCCGCTGGGATGCACTTTTAACAAATCTGCGCGAAACGCGCCCGACTGAAATGAAGTGAACCACGGGGCCGCACCCTGAAAAGTGACATCAGCCGCTGTTTTTCCTTGAAACATCTGCCGCACAAAAACAATTTTGTCGCCTTCTTTGTGAAATCCCACACAATCCGCGATCATGCCTTTGCCCATCACGGCCGCAAGCTTGGGAGCAAAATCGCGCACCTGATAGGTATGCGGAAACAAAACCAGATCGGGCTTAGCTGAAGCGATAACCTGCGACAGCGCCACAGAATATCCATCGGGGGTGTAGGCTTCCAGTAGGTCATGCTCCACCAGCAAAACTTCCGCGATATTTTTTCCCGCCAGTTCTTCGGCGAAATTCGCAACGCCCTTTCCAATCACCAGTGCGCTAATGGTGCTGCCGGTATCGGCCGCAATCTGCTGCGCGGCCACCAGCGTTTCAAAGCTGGTGTTATTCCATTTCCCTTGCCGCTGCTCGGTAATTACCAGGATTTTCATTTACGTTCTCGATTCTCCGCCGCGGCCGAAGCCATTGTATAACTCACTAAATGACACGCGCATCGAATCTCAATTTCTCGACCAGCTTGGTGGCCATTTCCGCCGGCGTACCGGTTAGAAATTCTGTCTTCTTGGTTTTGGTGGGCACATAAATCTTTTCAATCTTCTGCGTAGCCTCAGACTTCACGCCCAGCGATTCACGGTTTATGGAGGCAATCTCTTTCTTCTTCGCGGCCATGATGCCTTTGAGCGTGGCGTAGCGAACCTTATTAATCCCCGACTGAATGGAAAGCACAGCGGGCAGCGGGCATTCGATGTGTTGAAACCACCCCGCCTCCAGTTCCCGTTTCAGCCGCATCTTCTTTTCCTGTACTTCTATTTGCATGATGATGGTGGCGTGCGGGAGGTCCAGCAGCGAAGCTACGAGCACACCTGTCTGACCAAAGCCGTGATCATCGCTTTGCAGGCCGGTCAAAATTAAATCGGCATTCTCTTTGCGCAATGCTTCCGCAAGCATGCGCGCGGAGCTTAGCGGATCGAGCTGAGCGAATTGGTCGTCCGAAATGTGAATGCCCCGGTCGGCGCCCTTGGCCAAAGCTTCCTTGATGGTTTGCTTCACGCGTTCCGGACCCATGGAAATCGCGAGCACTTCGCCACCATGCTTCTCTTTTAAACGCAAAGCTTCTTCGAGCGCATAGCTGTCCGGCTCATTCATCTCGAATCCAATATCGGATTCCTTGATCCAGTTGCCGGTGATGGAGAGCGGCGCATCCTTGGCGGGAACCTGCTTGATGCAAACAATAATTTTCACGATATTTTTCCTGGCAAAAGCGGCGCAACAGCGTCTATTTCCCACTCCAGCGCTTAAAAATCAACGCGGCATTGGTGCCACCAAATCCAAAAGAATTAGATAACGCATAATCCAGCGTAGCTTTGCGCGCCACATTTGGTACGTAATCCAGATCGCATTCGGGATCTGGCGATTCGAGATTGATCGTTGGCGGGATGATCTGATCGCGGAGCGCAAGCACGCTGATGCCCGCCTCTAACCCGCCGGCACCACCAAGCAAGTGGCCGGTCATGGACTTGGTCGAGCTGATGGGCACCTTTTTGGCGCGTTCCCCAAAGACACGCTTGAGCGCGCGCGTTTCAATCACATCGCCCAACGGTGTGGACGTCCCATGGGCGTTCACATAACCGATGTCTTCAGGCGTGAGTTTTGCGTCTTTGATCGCAGCGCGCATCACGCGAAAGGCGCCATCGCCATTTTCCGCGGGCTGCGTGATGTGATACGCGTCGCCGGACATTCCATAACCAACAATCTCCGCCAGAATAGGCGCATTTCGCTTTTGCGCGTGGTCCAATGATTCCAGAATCACGATACCCGCGCCTTCGCCCACTACAAATCCGTCGCGTTGCGCATCGAAGGGACGGCTGGCATGCGATGGATCGTCATTGCGTGTGGAGAGAGCTTTCATGGAAGAAAATCCGCCCACACCCATCGGCGTGATCGTGGCTTCTGTGCCGCCGCAGATCATCATTTCCGCGGCACCACGCTCGATAATTTTGAAAGAGTCGCCAATGGCGTGCGCCGAAGCGGAACACGCCGTAGCAGTCGCGGAATTCGGTCCACGCGCACCATAACGAATCGAGATGTGTCCGGAAGCGAGATTTACGATAGCTGACGGGATAAAGAAAGGTGAGATGCGGCCCGGACCGCCCTGCATCAACTTGATATGTTCGCGCTCGATGATGTCGAAACCACCGATGCCCGATGAAACGTAAACCCCAACTTCATCCAGGTCGGAATCTTCTCTCTTCCAACCGGACATCTTGATGGCGAAGTCCGCGCCGGCGAGAGCAACCTGAATAAAGCGGCCCATTTTCTTCAGTTCTTTTTTCTCAATCCAGCGAAACGGATCGAAATTCTTAATTTCGCCGCCGATCCGGCAATCGAAGCCGGTGGTATCAAACAGCGTGATAGGACCCACGCCGCTCTTACCCGCGACGAGGTTGGACCAACTCTCCTCCGTGCCGGTGCCCAGCGCGCAGACCAATCCAACGCCCGTCACAACTACACGGCGAGTCAACTGTTTGGTGCTCCCTGTTGAGGTGATAAGACCGTGACTTACTTTCCCTTGGAGTGCTTATC
>JAUTXJ010000213.1 GCA_030838075.1 Acidobacteriaceae bacterium | reverse complement strand
CGCTGGAATTACTGGAACCTGATTTTGTTCAACGAGCACGAGCGCGAAGACGGCACGCTCATGTGGTTGATGCGCAAAAATCAGTGCATGCACTGCGCCGACCCTGGCTGCCTCGAGGCCTGTCCCTCCGACGGCGCCATCGTGCAGTACACCAACGGCATCGTCGATTTTCAGCAGGACAAATGCATCGGCTGCGGCTACTGCATTACCGGCTGCCCCTTCAACATTCCGAAATTTAACAAAGAAACCAAGCGCGTTTATAAATGCACTTTGTGTGCCGACCGCGTTACCGAAGGCCTGGAACCGGCGTGCATCAAGTCCTGCCCCACAGGCTGCCTGCACTTTGGCACCAAGGACGATATGCGCTTCCTCGCCAATGCACGCGCAAAGCAATTGCAGGAGCATTCAAATTTCCCGCACGCTGGCGTGTACGACCCGGCTGGAGTCGGCGGCACCGGCGTGATATATGTACTGCACGACATGACTCAAACGGAAGCCTATGGCGGCCTACCTTCCGATCCGCACATCCCCTGGTCCGTGAAATTGTGGAAGCATCCGCTGAAATGGCTCGGCAATGTGGCTATGGTCGGCGGCCTCATCGGACTCTTCGTGCACTACATTCGCTTTGGCCCGAAGGATGATCCTGACGATCCCACCGAAAACGAGAACGAACCTCCAGTCGCGGGGCCTCCAATCAAAGAGCGTCCAGTCGCCGCACCACCGGTAACTACCTCGGGAGAACGTTTGCGATGAACAATCGGGCAGAAGCGCGGGTCGACGAAATATTGCCGAGCGGACACATCTTGCGTTATTCCTTTCGCGAACGCCTGATGCATTGGATCAACGCCTTCGCCTATTTGTATCTGATGCTGACCGGGCTGGGCATTTGGTCTCCGTGGCTCTTCTGGCTCCTCATCGCGTTCGGTGGTCCACAAATTTCGCGCATGTTGCATCCCTGGGTCGGATTGGTTTTCGCCTTCAGCCTCACCTGGATGTTCCTCACCTGGGCTTCGCAAATGCACACCACCAAAGAAGACAAAGCCTGGATGAAATCCATGAACCATTACGTCCGCAACGAAGACGAAGAAATGCCGCCGGCGGGTCGCTACAACATGGGCCAGAAGTTATTATTCTGGGGCTTCGTATTTTGCGGGGTTTTGCTGTTCTTGTCTGGGCTGGTCCTGTGGCTGCCGGAATATATTCCCTGGGACGCGCGGGCCCTCCGCTACGCGGCGGTGTTGATCCATCCGGCCGCGGCCATGCTGACCATCGGGCTCTTCCTGATTCACATTTACATGAGTGTCTTCGCCGAGCGCGGCGCATTCAAATCCATAATTCGCGGAGACGTCTCCCAGGCATTTGCCAAGCGCCATCACCGCTTGTGGTGGGAACGCGTAGTTGGGTCCGTCAGCCGCAGATAATGCCGGCAAAAAATGTTGCAAGCGTTTATGACGCCCGCATCCGCCGGGCCGAACGATTAATTTCTCTCCACCCCTTCACGCAGGAAGTTCTAACCTTCTACAAGAAGATCGCGGAATTCCAGAAAAGTCTGCACGCCCAAATGCCATCTGGCAGCAAGCCGCAAGGAACCGGCAAAAATCTTCCGGCTTTGCGCGAAAACTTGAAAATCGAAGGCCTCCTTCCCCAGTTTCACGGTTTTCTGAAACTTGTCGCCGAAAGCGCACCGGCCACCCTTGCTGAATCGGCGCGCCAGCTTTCTCTTCAACCGTCCGAGTCTTGGCCCGGTATTTTGCAAGACTTCTGGGCTATAAGCGGTCGCGATGACCGTCCCAACGCGGCATTCGATCAATTCCTGCCGCGCGCTTTTTTGCAGCCGTACGCAGAGAACCTCGAAAGAGATCGCCCCGCGGATGAAACCTCTGCATTTCCATCGCTCTGCCCACTGTGCGGCGCACGACCGTTATTAGGCGTGCTGCGGCCAGAAGGCGATGGCGCCAAAAGGTTCCTCCTGTGTTCGTTCTGCTTGAAGGAGTGGGAGTTTCGACGGATTTTTTGTTCGACTTGCGCGGAACAAACGGAAAGTAAGCTCCCTGTGTATGTTGCGGAACAATTTCCCTACATCAGGGTGGAGGCTTGCGAGACCTGCAAATTTTATTTGCGATCGATTGACCTTACCAAGGACGGAAACGCCGTGCCGCTGGTTGACGACCTCGCCGCTCTTCCGCTGTCACTGTGGGCCGAAGAACGCGGCTATTCGCGAGCGCAGCCAAATCTTCTAGGGACCTAGTTGCCGCGCTGAATTCCGCGCGAGAAATTCAGGTCACGACCGTTCAGTTTTGAACGTTCACGCCCTTCCAGAACGCGATGCGATTCTTAATCTCAGTAGCGGCCGCTTTTGGTTCCGGATAATACCAGGCCGCATTTTCATTTTTCATCCCGTCGACTTCCACGTGGTAATAATGGGCAGTTCCCTTCCACGGGCAAACCGACGTGTGGCTGCTCGGTTTCAGAAATTGCTTCTCCACCGCTTCGGGCGGAAAGTACTGGTTGCCCTCAACCACTACAGTAGAATTGCTGTCCGCGATAGTCTTCCCAGCCCATGTGGCCTTGGCCATGATCTTTCTCCCACTAAAAATAACCTCTTCCGTGCGAATTTGATGTCCTAAGGCACGGTTTCGTTTCATTAAATCCGTTTTGCAGGCAGCCTCCCGCGAAATTTCGGCGGCCGGACCTGTGCCACCCAAAAAACCGATACAATCGGAGCCCATGCTGAGTCGCATTAACAAGGTCGTCCCTCCGCTGTCGAGAAACTTAAAGCGCCCTGCCCTGTGGCCGATGCTGCTGTTTTTTCTTATTGCGCCACTAGCAACGCAAACGTCTTCGAATAGCCAAACCTCTTCAATATCGGATCTGAAAGTCGCTCCAGACCTGGATGCTCGCCTGGCGAGATTTAAGCCCATCAACATGCCCTTTCACCAAGAAGGCCTCAGTCCGCGCGAAGTGCAACTCGTTCACAAATTAGTCGACGCTGCAAATTATATCGAACAGATTTATTGGCGGCAGAGCGACCCCGAAGGTTTAAAACTTTATCTTTCTCTCGCAGGAAGCACGAATCCGCACGACGTCAAGCTGCGCCACTTTCTCAAGATCAACGGCAGCCGCTACGACCTCGTCGACGAAATGAAACCTTTTTTCGGGACCAATTCTGCTCCTCTGGGACGCGCATTGTATCCACCGGGATTGACGAGAGAAGACATCGAAAAATATGTGCAGCAGCATCCTGACCAAAAAGCGGCAATTTATAGCGATTTTACCGTGGTGCGGCGGAAGGGCGATGTCTTGGTCGCCGTCCCCTATCATGTCGAATTTGCGGAGTTCGTAAAGCCTGCCGCCGCGGCGCTACGCGAAGCCGCAGGCCTGAGCGATGATCCGGGCTTCGCAAAGTTTTTGCGTCTCCGCGCCGACGCATTACTCACAGACGATTATTATCAAAGCGATCTGGCTTGGCTGGACTTAAAAAATCCGAAATTCGACCTAATTCTCGCGCCGTACGAAACCTATCTCGACAATTTACTTGGAGTGAAAACCTCTTACGGCGCCGCGGTGCTGATCCGCAACGAACAAGAGAGCAAGAAACTCGAAATGTATCAGAAATACGTCCCGGACTTGCAAGAAGCCTTGCCGCTGGACAAAGCAGATCTGCCTTCCAAACGTGGTCATTTAACGCCCATGGAAGTCATGGACGCTCCTTTTCGAACCGGAGATTTACTTCATGGATACCAATCCGTCGCTGACAACTTGCCGAACGATGCGCGAGTACACGCCGCCAAAGGCAGCAAAAAGATTTTCTTCAAGAACTTCATGGATGCCCGCGTGAACGAAATCATTCTTCCTTTGTCCAAGCGTTTGATGCGCGAGGATCAAGCCGCCAAGGCTTCCGAAGAAGGATATCTGGCCTCCACGCTGATGCACGAGATCAGCCACGAACTAGGCCCTAACTACTCAAGGACGCCGACAGGCCAACGCGAGATTCGCGAAGCCATTGGCGGAAGTTTTTCAGGTCTGGAAGAAGCCAAAGCAGATGTGGTCGGTATGTTCGGACTGCAATGGCTGCAAGCGCATGATGTGATCAGCAAAGAAAAACTTGAAGAGGATTATATTTCCTACGTGGCGGGAAATTTGCGGACGATTCGTTTTGGAATCGCCGAACCTCACGGCCGCGCGGAGATGATGGAATTCAGTTATTTGTCGGAGCAAGGCGCCATTATCCGCGACGCCGCGACCGGAAGATATGCCGTGGTCGTGGAAAAGATGGCTGCGGCCATTGCCGCATTAGCGAAGGAACTGCTCGAACAGGAAGCGACTGGCGACCGCGCGCGTTCCGAAGCGTGGTTTACTAAGTACGCCGTGTTGCCGCCCGAATTGCAAGCGGCCCTGGGCAAGGTTTCCGATATTCCCGTGGATGTGGAACCTATTTATTCTTTTGAGGAGGCGATTCAATGACCGAGCAGAATTTTGCCAATCACGCAAAGACCGTGCCGGCATTTCATTTGTTTGTGTTGCCGGTGTTGTTTCTCAATGTTGGCTGGTCAGTCTACCGCTGGAAAATTTCGCTATGGTCGTTCGACGGAGCGATTGGGGTACTGACCTCCGTCGCACTGTTGCTCGGTATCATGTTCGCACGGATGTTCGCTTTGTCCGTGCAGAACCGCGTGATCCGTATGGAAGAGCGCCTGCGTTGCGAGCGATTGCTGCCGCAGGATTTACAGCCGCGCATCGTTGAGTTCGAACCGGGCCAGCTTATTTCACTGCGGTTCGCAAGCGATGCGGAATTGCCTGCGCTGGCGCGAAAAGTTCTCGACGAAAAAATCAAAGATCGTAAGGCCATCAAACAACAGATTAAAAACTGGCGACCCGACTACTTGCGTGCTTGAAATCCTCGTTCGTCAACGATGAGCCACGAACTAAAGAATACTACGCACCACGCCGCCATCCGCACGCACCGCCGCGCCATTAATCGTGGCCGCTTGGGTGCTCGCGACAAAAGCCACTACCGCAGCGACTTCCTCCGGGGTCTCAAAACGCTTTAAAAGCGAGCTCGGCCGCACGCCCTCGAAAAATTTCTTCTCAAATTCCGCGCTCGAAATTCCTTGCTGCTTCGCCAGATCCGCCACGAAAGTGCCCACGCCTTCCGAAGCAGTAGGCCCCACCAGCACCGAATTCGCGGTGATCCCCGTGCCCGCCACGGACTCCGCAATTCCGCGCGCCACGGCAATTTGCGCTGTCTTAGTCATGCCGTAATGAACCATCTCGGCGGGAATTTGCTGCCCCGATTCGCTGGAAATAAAAATAATCCGGCCCCAATTTTTGCGAAGCATGCCCGGCAGGTAATGACGGCTCAAACGAACGCCACTCATCACGTTCACCTCGAAGAATCGCAACCAGTCCGCATCCGAAATCTCCGCGAACGGCTTCGGCTCAAAAATTCCCAAATTGTTAACGAGAATGTCCGCCTCAGTAACTTGTTTCGCGAGCGCCTTAACTCCGTCAGCTGTGCCGAGGTCAGCGGCAACGCCTCGAACGTCAGCCTTCTGAGCCCCTGCACGAATCTTCTCTAGCGCCGAATCCACGCGCGCTTGCGTTCGGCCGTTTACGATCACTCGAGCGCCTTCCGCGGCCAAAGTATTCGCAATGGCGAACCCAATGCCAGCAGTAGAACCAGTTACGACAGCAATTTTCCCCTTAAGGCCTAAATCCATTTGAGCTCCGACGCGGCTGTTTAGGAAGCCAAAGAATTTCGAGTGTCGATCAAAATTCCCTACCGCGTCGCGGCAATCGCCGCCGCGCCCTCGATTTCAGCGATGTCCTTTTCGGTCAGCGTTATATCACCGGCGCCCACCACGCCTTCGACCTGCTTCGCATTCCGCGCGCCAACAATAACCCCGGTGATCGCGGGATGCCGCAATACCCAGGTGATCGCGATCTCGCCCGGCGACCGGCCAAGACGTTGCCCCACTTGCCGCAGCCGTTCCACCAACGCAATATTCTTGGAAAGTCGTGGCTCCTTGAATTCAGCACCACGGCTACGAAAGTCATTCGCGGGCAATGCCGCCGCGCGCTCACGGGTCATCGCTCCAGTCAATAAACCGGAAGCCATCGGAGAATAAGAAATCACTCCGATTCCTCGCTTTTCGCAATACGGAAGTATTTCCGCTTCAATCTGGCGTCGAATCAACGAGTACGGCGGCTGCAGCGAAGTGACCGGCGCGATTTTTTGAGCGCGCTTCAATTGCTCGACGTTGAAATTCGAAACGCCAATCCAGCGAACCTTCCCTTCCTTCTGCAGCGCAGCCATCGTTTGCCACGCTTCTTCCAGACCACCGCCATTATCAGCCGGCGGCCAATGCATCTGGTAAAGATCGATCACATCAACCTGCAGTCTTCGCAAACTGGCTTCGCATTCACGGCGAATGGAATCGGCACTGTATTCGTTGCGAACTTTGCGCTGCTCATCCCAAACCATCGAACATTTTGTAAATATGTACGGCCGTGCCCCGTGCAATCCTCCGAGAGCCTTCGCCACGACCTCTTCCGAATGCCCGGTGCCATACACCGCGGCCGTATCGATCCAGTTGACACCCAATTCCAACGCGCGTTTGATGGCCGCGACCGAGTCGTTATCTTCCTGATTTCCCCAACCGAATTCCCAGCCGCCCCCGCCGATGGCCCACGCGCCAAAACCAATGTGAGTTATATTCAGGTCGGAATTACCGAGTTTGCGAGTCTGCATCTTTCGCTCCAAAAATTGAATGAGTAAGCGTAGTCGTTAATTTGGATGAAGCTGGACAGGAAAAGTTAGTAGCTAATTGGCGATGACGGCGGCATCCAGGGAAACTGTTTCACCTGGAGCATTGGTCAGCGAAAGCTGCTGCGGCCCAGCCGGCACTGCAGGCGAAACCCCGATCAGTGTATTCATATCCACCAAGGTTGCCATTGCGGGCTTGCCGCCGATGGCGAGTTTAATTCCTGATTGAAATCCACTGCCGCGAATCGTCAACTGTGCGCCACCGGCAGCCGAAATCGTGGGCGATGAAATATTGCCTATAGCAAGGGGGAACAGACGCCAATTGCACAACCGTGAGCGCTGCGTTTTGCGGCGATCCATCCAGAGATGTGATGGCGAACAGCCGTTGTCCGTTTTCATCGATGGTCAAAAAATTGCCATGAAGAGCATCCACATCGGTCATCAATTGTTGCGGCAAAAATATCCGCATCCTCAATTCGCCGGAGCGCGCGTCAGAAATATCCACGCCGCCCCGCACATTCGGCGCGCCAGCGGCTCCCGTCAAAAATGGCTGATAAATGAGCGCCCCGGTTGGATGCATCGTCAGTCCCGGCACGGCAACGCGTCCAGGAACTTGGTATGATTCTGCGGAAACTGGCACGGCCGTGACGGACATACCGGGATCGCGAATCTCGGTTGTGCTGGCGGTTCGCACCGCGAACGCTGTTCCGTCCACCGTGCTCGCAATATCGTGCACGCTGACATTCGCCACTGAAACCTTGAACTGCCCTGGCGAGCTGGCGTCCCACGTCGCAAGTTTCGTGCTAACGTTATCCCCAAACGCGAAAATTACATGGTCGCCGCCGCTGTTTCCCTGAACCAGTGGCGCTCCCAACAAACTCGAAACCTCCGGCTGCGGCGCGATCTGAACAACGGGCGGACTAACCGACAAATTCATTTGAGAAAGACACGCAGCGCAACCGCTTCCAGATCCACCTTCAGCACTCAGACCGACAAAAGCTGTTTGTGCGCTGGTCGCCGCAACTCGCGAAGGTCCCGAGCTTGCGAAACCAGCGATGCCGCCAACAACGGTCGCAATGCCGGAGCCGGTATCAGGATTAAGAACGTAAACACTTTGCGCACCAAAAATCGGCCACAAGTAGTTGCGAACCGTCCGGCGTCATGGACAGCCCCCGCAAACCCGCGTTGGGTGCTGGCCCGCCAGGCGGCTCAAGCGGCGCAATAAACGCCCCAAGCTGCAAGTCGAACACCTCTACATGATCGATGTTCGTGAGATAAACACGTTGACGGCTTTGATCGTATACCAAAAACCGAAAAAACCCGGACTTCGAATAGGACAGCTCGCCAGCCAAATATTGAAATGATCTCGCCGCAGTGACGGTGCCGGACGGAGCTTTAACTGTCAAATCACTCCATCCCGGCGTGCCCGGAGGTGCCTGCACCGTGATGCGCTCCAGCGGAAACCGGTAAGTAGTATCCAGGCCCAGCGCTGGTCCAATGGCGGAAATATTGTCCACCGCTTGCGTGATTGCCGCCGCGCCCGCGATCGTCATGGCCACACTTCCGGGATCACTCCCGAAACCGTAACCAATAATCTGCACTGTGTCGCCGCCAGTGTTCACCCCGGCATTGGGAAGCACGCGCAGAACTTTGGGCCCGTAGCTGAATGCCTCCGGCGCAATCGCGAACCAATTAGTGGATGAAGAATATGCCGTGATATTGACCGGCCCGTTCGAAACAATGGCCGGCGAAGTAGCTTGAATAGTCGTTGGAGTGGAAGCACTAGCGTTTGATCGCCAGCTGCGTACCCATTTTTATGACCGTGTCGGCAGAAAAATTCTGGCCCGTCAGCGCGATCAATGTACCACCAGAGCTTGGACCTTCCGACGGTGTGCTCGCGGGAGCCGCCGCAAATGTTGGGGCCACTGCGGACAGCGTTACCGGATTTGCAGCGTCAATGACGCTCACGCCGCGATTCGAAATCGCGAACAGCATTTGAGTTTCGTCTACATCTTCAATCCGTGCTGCAACACCCTGAATCGCGACGCCGGGCACCTCTCCCAGCGGAAGCAAATCGTGCCCATCCAAAACGGTGATAACCGCGGCGCCCACGCGCGACTCCGCAATATAAAGAGAATTGTCGTCCTTCGAAAACGCCACACCCTCAATTTCGGGAGACGCGTAAGCGCCAAGCTGATTAAGGCCCGCGTCGAGTAACACCAACTGCGTCTTACCGCCCACAGTGAATACAGCAGCAAATCGGCTGCCACTGGAATTGGCCGCCACCCAACTTATGGAGCCGGACACAAGCGATCGCGGTCCTGTATTCAGCACTCCATTGGGCGCGAAGACCGCAACATTTCCACTGGAATCATTTGCAGCCACAATCACAGCAGAATGATCGCCGGTTCGAGCCATTGGCCCTAGACCATTTTGAAAAAGCGCCCCGGCTGCCGGTGTGAGGTCTGTCATCGCATTTGCCGCCGGATCCCAAAGAGCGAGCAGAGCCTCAGGCGAACTCGACTGACGAAGGCGAACGAAACATTGGCCAGTAGCAAGAGAAAGAACTTCCTCGGGGCGATCGAAAACTGTAGCTGGCAGCGGTGAAATTCCCACCTGCTCGTAACGAGTTTTCACTTGCAGCACCGTGGCATCCACCGCGACAATTTCGTTGAGTCCGGTGCCCGCCCAAACCGTAGTACCGTCCGCTGAGAGGTCTACGCTCGTCACACCAGGAATTGCTATGCGCGCGACATGGCTTTGATCCACCGCGGAGATAACTTCCAACCGATTCATCGCTGCGTTAGCGGTGAATACATATTTGTGCGCCGCATCGTAGACGATGTTCCGATGATGCGCTTCGCTCGAAGGGCTGTCCGCCGTCGGCGTGGAGTCGGTTCGAACGAAATTCGTGCGAGGAAGAGCAGCAACGGAGGAAGCCTGAATCGCCAGCGTCATGTTCTCCGAATGAGAAAGCGTGCCACTGACACCCTGCGCGGACACCGTGAAACTTCCCGTCGACGCGGTCGCGGCCGCTCCAAAATTGACCGCCGTATCGACCCCGGAAGTGATCGTGAAAGGACTGGCCGGATTGGAAGTAACCCCAGCAGGCAAACCTGAGAACGTTATTTGAACATTGGCGCTGAATCCATTGTGCCCAATAATCGAAAAGCTTACCGGCGCGCTTACCCCACCCTGCGAAATACTTACCGCACTGGTGCTGACGGCAACAGGGAAATCCGCCGTCTGCGGCTGCTGAACGACGGTAGCCGCTCCCCCGCCACATCCAGCACAGATTTCAGCAACCAAAACAATGAAAACAGTGCCGGCTATACCCTGAACGAACCTTCCCAAGGAGTCGCTCCCACAAACATGGCGGTAAACGCCGCTGCCATGGGACGCGGCATAAACAATAGCGCATTTCAGTTACGTATCGATGTAATAAATACAGCGACTGAATCGTCTTTCACCAAGAGCGACTTGCGCCCGGGTACTCATCAACAAAAAATAAAAACGGCGGCGGGGAGTTCATCCCGCCGCCGTCTTGAAAAGTGGAAAAGAGTTAAATAGTCTTCGCGGTCGCCGGAACGCGTGCGAACGCGTTCGCGCCGGACGACTCTTTATCCGAAGTGCGATCGATCTCCACGGAACCTTTAAAGTAAGCGCCGTCTTCGATCATGATGCGCGCGGTGGTCAGGTCGCCGTTCACGGACCCGTCCTTCTTGATTTCGATGCGATCCTTAGCGCGGAGATTGCCCTTCACCGTGCCGTAGACCACAACTTCACGCGCGATAATGTCCGCCGTAACTTTGGCGCTTGCGCCAATAGTCAGCTTCCGCTCATCCAGCGTGATCAGTCCTTCGACCGTCCCGTCGATAAGCAGATCTTCATTGCCCGAAATTTCGCCCTTAACATGCAGGCTGGAGCCAAGTCGCGCTCCCGTTCCTGTACGTTCTGCCGTATTGCCCAGCGGACGAATCGCATCTGTACCTGTTGCCATGGTTGATGTCCCCTCCCAAGTCGCCGGTGCAGGCTTCGGCGGCTCATTGAAATTGAATTTTCTTGGCTCCGGTTCCGCAGCCTGCGGCGTTTCCGGCTTTTTGTTACTCCACATCGTTCCTCCCAAGGGACAACCCCCAACACAACAAGATGTCCAACCGGGTAAAGCAAACTCTATGCCTTGGGATGTGCACTTGCAAACGGTGCGTGGCCCGCTAGTGCGTTTCAGTTACTGGACCAGAGGACAGGGGGCGCAAAGATAGCACAAAATAATGCTCGTTTGTCATGCAAAATCACCCATTAATTCAATTTTAATATCCCCAGGATGTGGACTGCATTGCGGTATTAAGGTCGGCCCAGCGAGGCTCGCATTAAAAAGTTGGTTTGTCCGGCACCGGTTGCGTCGCCAGAAAATCCTGCTGGAAACGCTCAGCATAAGAAATAATTAATTCCTGCAGCCGCGCCGAGCTGGCAGCCTTTAGAATTAACCCAGCATGGTGATATTTCGAAATGTGCTGCAAAAGTTCCGGATCGTTGTACGCGGAAGTATCGGGATGTTCCTGCTTGGCCAGTGACAGAATTACCGCTGCGTATTCGCGCCTGTGCGGCGGGAGCTGATAAGACTCTCTGCCTGCGCCGACTTCCAGCCGTGCCCATTCCCTCCATAAATTGATGCCTGTCGCGGCTTCGATTACGTCGCTGATAAATGCTCCGCCAACGCGCGCTGCCACTTCGATAAAGTAAAACTTACCGTCCGAATCCGCTTTCAGAAATTCCGCGTGCGTCACACCACGTACGAAACCCAATTCACCGAGAACTTTTTGGTTAAGCACAAGAAGCTCCGTGTATTCCGGCGCATCCGGCGGTAATGTACTCGTCGTGAAAACCCCGCCCTGGTGAGATGTCGTCAATGGTGGCGTGCCGTATTTGTGAGCCTCGGCGAAAACCACTTCGCGCTCCGACGCAATGCTATCGACGTGATAAACGGTGCCCGGAACAAAGTGCTCCAACAAATAGAAAGATTGTTGATCGCCCAACTGGTCGAGCCACGGCCAAAGCTCATCCGGGGAATGAATTTTCTTCATGCCGATGCCGGACGCCTGCGAGCGCGGCTTCAACAGCCACGGCGGCGGGACCCGCGCCATGTATTCGCGCAGGTCGTCGTAATTCAGAACCGGCACAAATTCGGGCACCGCAATGCCCGCTTCTTTTGCCCGCGCGCGCATGGAAAGCTTGTCGCGAAAGTAGCGCACGGTGGTCAGCCCCATGCCCGGGATGCGCAAATGTTCCCGCAGCGCGGACACATTCTCCATATCGAATTCGTCGAGCGCCACGATGCGGTCAATCCGCTGCGACCGCCCGATATAACTCACCGAATAGATCAAGCCCTGCAGCGGAAGATCCTCGGGCATGGTAAAAATACCGTCGAGGCACTCCCGTGGCCAGTCTCCATCCTTTAGTTTTTCCACGGTTAGAAGAAGCACGCGACAACCCATCGCTTTACTCGTGCGGATAAACTCCTGCCCTTTTTCGTAGGAGGTTACGCACAGAATTGTCAGCGGTTTCTGTTCCGGCATGAAGCCTCTGCAAACTCTATCGGGAATCTCTAAACCGCGCGATGATAGCGCACATAAATTCGAAATTCATCAAACCACACAGCGCGCGAATTATACGTTCTTATTCCCTGCTGGGAAGAGGAATTGCAACACTGGGCCGACGCGCTGTGCCCACGCCGCTTCGTTGTGCTCCGCGCCTTCCACTCGCTCGTAGTGCAGATCCTGCTCGAGCTGCCAGCCTTTCTGCACCAACACGTCCCGAAATTTTTCAACGTCACGTACAATCTGCGGCCCTTCGCGAGTGCCGATGTCCAACCAGATGCGTGGACGGGGCTCGATTTGCACAGTGGCAGCGAAGCGATGCATCACCCGCTGGTTCCACCACACCGAAGGAGAAAGCGCCGCCAGCCGCCCAAATACCTGCGGAAATTTCAGTCCTACGTACAGCGATACCAGGCCGCCCAGCGATGAGCCACCCAATCCGGTATGCGCGGAATCCACGAGCGTCCGATATTCGCGATCTACGAAAGGTTTCAGTTCGTCGATCAGAAATTTACCGTAACGATCCGCACGCCCACCACCCAGTTTGGGCACGCGCGTGGGCGTGTACTCCCGAATGCGTTGCTCGCCCAAATTATAAATCCCCACGATAATCAGCGGCTCAACCGCTCCGCTGCCGATCATGTGATCAGCGGTTTCACCCACGCGCCAGTCCATCCCCGGAACAAACGCCGTCGACCCGTCAAAAAGATTCTGTCCGTCGTGCAAGTACAGCGCTGGAAAACGTCGTGAGGGTTGCTCCTCATAGCCGGGCGGCAAATAAACCACCAGATCCCGCTCGTTTTTTAAAACTTTGGAAGGAAAGTTTTCGTGTTTACGAAAGGTCATGGAGTAATTGTTACAAGTAGGTCCTTGGCTTCCACATTCTGCCCAGGAGAAACCAGCAGCTTGGCAATTTTTCCAGCTATAGGAGCATAAATATTGGATTGCATCTTCATGGCTTCCAGCGTCAGCAATTTCGCGCCGCGCTCCACTGCCTGATTGGCCTTCACCGCAATCCCACTGATGACCCCCGCGGTTGGAGCCGCGACCTGGCCCGAGTCTGCGGGATCCGCTTTAGGATGCGATCGTTCCACAACTCGCAACGCCCGGTCACGAACATTCACTTCTCGCGGCTGCCCATTTAATTCGAAAAATAACGTTCGCGTGCCATCGGGATGCGGTTCGCTGGCGGTCAGGAACCGGATAATCAGCGATTTTCCAGCCTCGATCTCTACGGTGATTTCTTCTCCCGATCGCAAACCATAAAAGAAAGCATACGTCGGAAGAACGCTCACATCGCCGTAGGTTTGCCGAAACTTGTCATACTTGGTGAACACCTCGGGATACAAGAGGTAGCTTAAGAGGTCCTCCCGCCGAACCGAGTGATTTAGTTTCTTCTCTAGCGTTTTTTGCTCTTTATCTAAGTCCACGGTCTCCATACTCGCGCCGGGCCGTCCGTGCACAGGAGCTTGCCCACGCAAAATAATTTTCTGTAATTTTTTCGGCCAACCGCC
>JAUTXJ010000208.1 GCA_030838075.1 Acidobacteriaceae bacterium | reverse complement strand
CGAGTACGCCAGTGGCGACCCAACAAGGAGAAATTAGCTTTTGCGCCTACAACGGTGGCGGTTGGCGAAAAGTCGTCGAGCACATGAATCGTACGGCAACACATGCTGACTGGTATAGGAGCCATCCCCGCCATGAAATCTATGCCAAGGGCAAGAAAGTTGACCTTGGCAAAGGGCTCCTCGACCATGAAGCAGGACTGATACAGATCGAGATGGATACCCCGCAGGCTCCGGCTGCGGGGCCGAAGTCTCTTGTGTAACGAAGATACTGAAACAAGGGGCAAAATCCGGCTTGCAGAGACGACAAGGTTCAAATTTGAGACGAGGCTTAACGGCGAGGTTCGAAAGTGCGAAGATTCGCCGGAGCATGGCGCTTCGTCTGCAACAATGCCCTTGCACTCACTAAAGATCGATACATTAGGAAAGAGAAACACCGGGGTATGTTGGCTTGGCCGCTCTGCTACCTGCTTGGAAGCAAGAATTTGGTTGGCCCTCCGATGTTCCCGCACAAGCTCTTCAACAATCGCTGAAAGATTTAGATCAGGCCTACATAAACTTTTTCAAGGACCGGGCCAATTCTCCAGTATTCCGCAAGAAAAGCAAGAAAGACAGCTTCCGTATTCCACAAGGCTTCGAGGTGGACAGCGCAAACGGTCGAGTGAAACTACCAAAGCTCGGTTACGCTACCGCAAATCTCGGGACATGGAAGGGAAGCCTAAGAACATTACTGTCTCGTTGGGAAACGGCAAGATTTTTATTTCCACTCAGACCGAGCGCGAGGTAAATCAACCGCTTCATCCTTCCATGTAAAACGATTCCCCGAACAAGTCTTCCCGGATTTTCCCGCCTTGCACTCACAGTTGCAGCAGCATCGCCATCTGACGTTGCAGTTAGCTTGGGAAGAATACCGGCAGGTGCATCCGGAAGGGTATGGCTACAGTCGCTTCTGCGGGCTCTACCAACGTTGGCGCAGGAAACAGGATGTTGTCCTTCGCCAGGTACACCAGCCTGGCGAGAAGGGTTTCGTGGACTGGGCCGATGCCACGATTCCGGTGCACGATCCGGCTACCGGCGAAATCTGGCCAGCGTCGCTGTTCGTGATTGTGTTGGGCACGAGTTCCTACACTTACGCCGAAACCACTTCGCCGCCTGCGCGCTTTTGTGAACCGCACAGATTTGTCGTTGAGCGAGATCGTGAGTCGGGCATTACATGCCGCTTTGCCGCAGAGTAGAAGGCATGGCTAGGCGGCCTGCACTC
This sequence comes from Acidobacteriaceae bacterium, assembly GCA_030838075.1. GTDB lineage: Bacteria > Acidobacteriota > Terriglobia > Acidiferrales > UBA7541 > Acidiferrum. Next base: position 3,186 of record JAUTXJ010000208.1, on the reverse strand, counting down.
GACGACCGCGCGTTTCAATTCGATTATCCGTGGCGCCTTGCAGTCCGCTTCCAGAAGCGCATCCATGAAGGCCATCGCCGGTTCCAGCTTCGGTCGCCCTCGCACCGGTGTCTTTCGTTCTACCGGAATCGCACTGAGCACCGCCTCACGCACCATGCGCCGATGTTTCCCCAACTTCTTGGCGATCCCGCGAATCGTTCCCTCGCCATGCTCATACTCACGTCGGATCTGCTCGAATAGCTCCACCTTGGCTCTCCTGTCCACCCGGCCTCCCCTTGGGCGACTGAGCCCGAAGCGGAGTACACGGTATATGGCTTTCAGTAAGGGGGGGCCAAATCAAAGTATCGAATGGGGCCAAATCAGAGTATCGAAATCACCAAGGGCATCCTGCAGAGGCAGCGCCACCTCTTGGCCGTTTGTTGATGATGTTTGCTGTCGCCTTCGGATGGATTGTATTTCTGACGGCCGTGATGCCCTGGCCTCAATTGACTCGAGAAGAAGTGCACAGCGAACTCGGGAAGCTGTATGAGCCGTTCATACTTATTATCGGGATGAGCTGGATCCTCGTGCGATTTCCTCGACTCGCCTTCCCTCGAGAGTTCTTGCCCAAATCTAGAGATTGACAGTAATCAGTCAGTTCTCCTTGTATCGTTAAGAAAAAACATAACTTAATTGGATATGGCACATTGCAAGGAAATACGATTTGCTATTCGCGAATCGCGAATATAGAATGTACGCATGAATCTGAAGCCTCAAGACGTCGTGGTTGCGCTGAAGCTATGCGGCTATCCGGCCGGGCGTCCGCCGATTTCGATTGTGGCAAGCGATCTCGGGCTCAGCCCCTCGGAAGTTCATGGAGCCATCCAGAGGCTGAGAAGTTCCAGGCTTCTGCATGGTCCGGCTTTGAAAGACAAACCCAATATTTCCGGACTTGAAGAATTTCTGGTTCATGGGTTGAAGTACGCATTTCCCGCTGAACACGGCGAAGTGACGAGGGGCATTCCGACTTCGTATGCAGCCGAGCCCCTAAGAAGCCAAATTGCTATGTCCAACGATCTCCCGCCAGTTTGGCCCTGGCATGACGGCGATACGCGCGGAGTGGGGCTCGAGCCGCTCTACAAAAGCGTCCCACATGCAGCGTTGCGCGATCCCGCACTTTACGAGCTTCTGGCACTGGTGGATGCGATTCGGGATGGGCGCGCGCGCGAGAGGAATCTGGCCGAGCGCGATTTGGTGCACAGGCTAAAGTCGATTCATGGCCAACCCTAATCTTCAACTGCTGACGGATGCTGCCAAGTTGTTGGAACCGATTCTCGGAGAATTGGTTTTTGTCGGTGGCTGCGCCACGGCCTGGTTGATCACCGACAATGCTGCGGCGGATGTGCGGCCCACATTCGATGTGGATGCAGTCGCCGAAATCACTTCCTACGCCGCTTACGCCGAATTTTCCGAGCGATTGAGAAAGCTCGGGTTTCAGGAAAACACAAGTGACGGCGCTCCGCTCTGCCGATGGCGTCAGCAAACAACGACGCTCGATGTGATGCCGCTGGACGAAAAGATCTTGGGATTTTCGAACACGTGGTATCGACCTGCGATGGACCACGCGGAAGAACGTGAATTGGAAAAGGGTTTGAAGATTCGATTGGTTGCTCCGGTATATTTTTGCGCTTCGAAACTCGAAGCCTTCGCCGACAGGGGAGCGAATGATTTTCACGCCAGTCGGGACCTTGAAGATCTGATTGCCGTTGTCGATGGCCGTGCCGAACTGGTGGGAGAAATTCAGACTGCAGCGGGCGATGTTCGTTCCTACCTCGCCAAAGAAATCAAGAAGTTGATTTCGATTCGTGAGTTTAACGATGCTCTTCCGGGCCATCTTCCGCCCGATCCAGCCAGCCAGGACAGAGTTAGCACGATTATTTCGCGGCTGGAAGAGATTGGTTCATTGTAGGACAGGCCGTTTTTGTTCGGAGTTTGCGCCTTGAAGGCCCTTATGTTTTCTATATGGACGAGAAGACTGTCTGAAGCCAGTATGCGGCTTGCCCTCTCAAATGCCGCAGGGCATCGCGGCGAAGGTAAGCAGTCACTTCGGATCCGCGACGCTCGTTGATTGAAATGGAAAAGCGTAATCTTACTTTTTTCTTTTGAAACAATCGCCAGTTGTCTGGCGCGCGTTTTCACCTCTACTCCAACCCTCATCGCCGTACTCCGGACGTCCGCTGTAAGAATGCCAACCATTCCCCTGATCCGTATAAGAACGTCATTCACTTCGAATGAAGTGAACCTCATGGAGTGACGGCGCAAATCATCCAGGATTTCCCTCTTCTCCAAAGTGTCGCCGTTCGGCCGCACAAGCACGTAGTCATCCGCGTAGATTGGCTCTAGCAGTGATGTGTCTCCGGACATCAGCGCATGCTGAAAGCCCTTGTAAAAGGCTTGGACTTCCGCTTCGAAGAGTTCTAGAGTGTCGACTCAAGAGGCGTCCACGCACTTAATGGACACGGCCTTTCTGAGAACTGCCGCGACACGCAGGTGACCGCGGGAGCAGCGGAATTTGGATCCGCTGCAATCCGCTGCTCTCCCTTTGAAGGGATTTTTGTCGAAACAAAGAGCATAGGCCACCGTAAATACTTAGGCTGAATCTTTTTTGCTTCCTCTCTACATAGCTACAGTGCGAAAAACACAATGTGATCGCGATTGCCCTTTCTGTGCCGGAGGCTCTCGGGCTGTGGGAAGTTAAACGGCATAGCCGACGCCAAAGCTAGTAAACTCAAACGCTTGCGAACGGAGTGAAACGACACTAAAACAACTTGTCTTCTCCGTTTTACGGTGTCATCGGTTTGTTTCGTTCGCGCCAGGAAAATGAAAGTATAAGTGAAGATGGAAGCGCGATAGTCGCCGATCAATAGAGCGGAGGCTGGTTCCTATCAGGTGGCGCATTTGTAATAGAAGGAGGGCGACGACCTCCGAATTGGGGTAGACTGCAACGCAAGAATGACGCAAAATTGTTAAGGTCGTATTAAGTAAGCCAATAAGCCCTTTATTATCATGGGGCCTGTAGCTCAGCGGTTAGAGCAGCGGACTCATAATCCGTTGGTCCCAGGTTCAAATCCTGGCGGGCCCACCAATTCTCAGTTTTGAAATTATCTTTGGCCTCATTCATTCCTTGCATAACCATTTCTCTGTCCA
>JAUTXJ010000204.1 GCA_030838075.1 Acidobacteriaceae bacterium | reverse complement strand
ATGTATCCGCTGGCTCGGAAATAGGCCGAGTCACTATAGCCGTGTCGCCGGCGTCAGCCGTGACACCGCCTGCTTCCGCCAACACTTCAAGTAAAGTTACAGGGCGCTCGGCCTGGTAAACCATCGGACGGGGCACCGCACCCACCACGGTGATGGGTTTGCTTTTCCTCTCCTTGACCGAGACACTCACTTCTGGATGGCTGACCAATCCGTTGGCCTGCAATACCTCGGCGATTTTTTGCTCCGCTTGTGTTTCTGTAAGCCCCTTGACTTGCAGTCGCACGGCAATGAGCGGGAGCCCGATAGTGCCGGTCTGGCTGACCCGCACGTCCCGGCTAAGTTCTTTGACGTCAAACACATCTATGCTGATCGTATCTCCACTGCCGATGATGTAGTCGTGCGGAACGTAGCGCGCCGTCGCTGATAGCGCTTTTATTTTGTCGTTCGTCTCCTGCGGGGTCCCGACCACCGTCTGCGCACAAATGCGCGCGCCGGCCACCATGAATACGAGTAGCCCGGCGGTGGCATAACACCACGGCCGCGCACCCAGTGTCACTGGCTGCATTCAGTGAATAACCCCTCAATTAGTATACAGGTTGCGGACGTTGACGTCAGCGTTTTCGCGAATGATGCCGGCCGCGCGCTGGCGCCGTCGCGGCCGCGCTCACGGGGATAATTGTAGAAGTAGCCAACGTGGCTACCAAAAAAAAGAGCTGCGCATTTGCGGGTAAATGCAAATTGAAATCCACAAGACTGTGTACCAAAAATCCTGTGCACGCCACTAACCCGGACAGATTTAACACCGCGGCAAACGACATGTTGCCTCCCGACAACTGTTGCGACGAATGAAACAGCAACAGCCCCAGATACAACGCACAGCATAAACCGCCTGCAATCCCCGTTTCCGCTAGCGCCTCCACATAATCGTTATGAGCGTGATTGACAATTCGCCCGTCGTACAACGTTTCGTATGGAGGGAAAACTATCTGAAGCGTTCCTAATCCCGTCCCTATCCAGGGATGGTCTAGGAAGATTCGCCAGGTGTCCCGGCGCATCGACGCGCGTTTCCCGCTCGAAACCTCCATCGCCTTCATGCTTGAAAATCTCTGCGTGATTTCTTTCACTCCCAGCCAGGACACCATCCCCAGCGCGGCGATCAAGACTGCCGCTCCACCCAGCATTTGCTTCGGCCCCATTCGCCGCAGGCTCATCCACATCACCACCACCACCACCTCAACCGCCAGACTTACAATTCCTCCCCGAGACGCCGCTAAAAACAAACTGCCAATCGAAACTATCGCGAACAATCCGACGATCAGCCACCGCTCCCGCCGCACCTTCCCCAGCATTAGTGGGATCAGCGACATGGGAATAAACAGTTCAGCGAATCCCGCGAAATGATTGCGATTTACGTATGGCCCAAATGGAATTCCTCCATAATGCATTTCACGAAACCAATAGAGTTTCCCGTTAAACGTGAGGTGCTGCAGGATTCCAAAAATCGAGACCACGAATCCGAATATCATCACGAACCACACGAACCCGCGCCAATCTTCCACCTTCCGAAATGCCTGCACCGCCAGAAACACCATAATGACATCCGCTAACAACAGCATGAATTCTTGATGAGTATTAAACGGCGAAGCGCTGGTGGAAAATAAAAGTTGCGCCAGAACTACGAGCAGAAGGCCCGCCATGGGCGGTAATAACGGAGAAACCAGTATGGTTTCGTCGCTGTGCAGGTAATACCATACTGCCCACGCCAGAAACAGCAGCCCAATGCCAGTTTCAAAAACAGCTCGCGCCCAGTCCTCAACGCCACCGTGGGCCAAAACTCCAAACGCTACCAGCGCGCAAATTCCGATGCGTACAACTTTCATTGCTTCGCGCCGCTTTTGGGAACCGGCGTAAGAGCGACGTCTTCCACCCACGCTGTGCCGCGGATCTTATTGTCTTCCTGATCACTCGGATCGCGTCGCAGGCAAATTTGCGTCTCTTGATTCTCCTTCGCGCCCGGCCATACGACTGCAAAGCGTGTCCACGGCTGCGTTCCTCGCACGTCTGCGGTGGTCGCACCTGTCTGCCCTGCAACTCCTGGGCGCAATTCCATGCGTACGCCCTGGTCAGTCGTCAAATCCTTGGATTTCATCCATGCGGAAAGCTCGTACGCCCTTCCTGCTTCCGTGGGCACCGTCTGGCAAACATCGTAAAACGCAACGTCGGAGCTGCCATCAAATGACACGCGCAGTGAGCGCTTCCCGGAATGCCTTTCCTCCGTGTCAAATCCTATCTGCGCACTGCGAGAAGTTTTTGCGAAGCGCCAGGCATATGCTTCGCCGGTGACATCCGATTCGAATCCGCCGTCCCATACCGCGGAATTCTTCGGCCCTTCGAGCTGTGCGAGGCCCGCCAATTCGACAGCTTGCTCCCAGACTTTGTGCGCCTCGGCGGTTTGCCCGGTGTTACGCAACTCCATCACTATTTGAAAAGCATCGTGCAGCGGAATTTTTGGGTGCATCGCCACTATCCGCGTCCACACCTTCAACGCGTTTTCAATCTGTCGCTCTTGCGCCAGGTCCTCCATCACCGCGATATAAATGGCACTGTTGACCGGAAGTACCCGGTCTAAAATCACATTCGCATCTGGTTCTACGCGCAGACATCGCGAAACGGCTTCCGCAGCCCTCCCAGGATCGGCCTCCACAGAACGCCGTATCTCTGCAAATGCAGGTTCCAGTTCACCTTGGCGCAACAAAAAATTTCCATATCGCCAGGAGACTTCGGCGGACAGCGGGTAAGTTTTTTTTGCGCTGAGGAAAGCCTTCCGTGCGGCAACGTCGTCGCCTTCGGACTCGTAGGTCGCGGCCAGTTCCAGCCAAGTGGATGTCGCGCGGGGATCGATCTCCAGCGACTTTATATAACTGCTGATCGCGCGTTGCGGATTCGAATCTTCGAAGCTGTATTGCAGGTAGCGTCCCAGCAGGTACCAGGTCCGCGCGTTCCCAGGTTCGATTTGCGCGGCGCGCTCGAAGCCGTGCAACGTCCCTATTTCCGTATAATAAGTTGCGCGCGCGGTCTGCACGCTGAAATAAGAAAGATACGCCGCAATCGAAAGCGCGACGCCCACCAACGCACCACGCGCCGCGGCGCTAGAAAGGGACACTATCATGCGCCTGTACTCTGCCTAGCCCAATTCAAACTTGCAAGCGCCAATTGTTCCTCAAAATAATAAATTTGTTTTTGATTGAGCAGAATGAAATGAACTGTCTGTCGAAATATTTGCTGGAATGCAGCCGTCGTGCAGTTAAAAGTCCGATTAGCCGAACGTCACTCCTACTTCCCGAATGATGCTGATATAGTCTCTTCGCCTCGCCCGCGGCGCCGCACATCGATGCCCAGGCGTTTGATTTTCTGGTTCAGCGTCGACAAAGGAATCAAAAATCTTTCCGCCGCTTCCGTCTGGTTCCAGGCCGTGCGTTCCAGCATATCCATAATAATTCGGCGCTCAATTTCGTCCATAATCTGAAACAGTGAAGGGTGTGAATGGTCTGCTCCCGCTCGCGAGCCGGGCTCTCCAGGCAACGGTGGCAGAAATTCGGATAGTTGCAGCCGCACGCCGCGCACTATCTCCTTGCTTCGAATACTGTCGGGCAGGAGGTCCGCGTCCACCCGCTCCTGTGTAGAAAGCACCACCGCGCGTTCCACTACGTTTTCCAGTTCCCGCACGTTGCCGGGCCAGTCGTAGTCCATCATTAATTTCATCGCGCCCGGCGTGAATTGCCTCAGTGGCTTTTCATTCTCTTTGCAGTAGCGTTCCAGAAAGTGGGCCAGCAGCAATGGCACATCTTCCCGGCGATCACGCAGTGGCGGCAGCTGCAGGTGAATCACGTTCAAGCGGTGGTACAGGTCCTCTCGAAATCGCCCTTCCCGCACCAGCGTAAGTAAATCCACGTTGGACGCCGCCACGATGCGCACGTCCACTTTCAATTGCTCCGTGCCGCCCAACCTCATAAACTCGCGCTCTTGAATTACGCGCAGCAGTTTCGCCTGTGTTTCCGGGCTGATGGTCGCAATTTCGTCGAAGAAAATCGTCCCCTGATCCGCAACCTCAAACAAACCTTTTTTCGACGCCACCGCGCTCGTAAACGCGCCCTTCACGTGTCCGAACAATTGCGATTCCAACAAGTCCACCGGGATCGAGCCGGTATTGACGGGGACGAAAGCCTTATCCGCTCGGGTCGAGCCCGAATGAATCGCCTTAGCGATCAGTTCTTTGCCCGTGCCGCTTTCCCCGCTGATCAACACCGTCGAGCGCGACGGCGCGACCTGCACCACCAGGTCCAGCAACGTATGCATCTTGTCGCTTTTCCCAATAATGTTGGGGAAGTTGAAGCGCTGTTTCAGCGCTCGCTTCAGTTGTACGTTTTCTTCGCGCAGTTGCCGCGATTCCACTGCTTGCGCTACCTGCGCCAGCAGTTCATCGTTGGACCACGGCTTGGTGATGTAATCCATGGCGCCGCTTTTGAAAGCGGTGCGCGCCATGTCAATCGAACCGTATGCGGTGATCAATACAATGGAAAGATGCGGATCCCGTTTGTGAATTTCTTTCAGCAGGTCCAGACCATTGCGGTCCGGCAGGCTCACGTCCAGCAACAACAGATCGAAAGGATGTTGCCCTAATTTTGCGAGCCCCGATTCACCGGTTTCCGCGCTGGAGACTCCGTAACCCTCTCCGCTTAGCAGAAGTTCCAGCCCCTCGCGTATTTCAGATTCATCATCAACCACCAGAATCGAGCCCTTAGACATGAATCGCTTTCCTGACCGCGGGGAGCTCTACGTGAAACGAAGTCCCCTTTCCCACAGTCGACCGCACGTCAATCTTTCCGGAATGTTCTTTAATGATTCCATAACTCACGGACAGCCCTAGTCCGGTGCCGCGGCCGCTCGCCTTGGTAGTGAAGAACGGATCAAATATCCGGTGGATGTGCTCGCGCGCAATCCCCGCCCCGGTATCGACAATTTCCACTTCCACGCTTCCATTATGCGCCGTGGTGCGTACTTCCAGCATTCCTCCGCCGGGCATTGCATCGCGCGCGTTTAAAAATAAATTCAAAAACACCTGCTGCAGCTTGTTTGCCGAGCCACGCACCGCCGGAAGCGCTGCGCCCAGTTGCCGCACTACCTGAATCTGCGAGGTCTTGAGCGGGTGCGCTACCAGTGAGAGCGTTTCCTCCACCACGCGATTCACGTCGATATCCACAACTTCCGTGGCGCTGGTACGGGAAAAGTTCAGCAAATTATTTACAATTTCGCTAGCGCGAAAAGTTTGCTTCACGATTTTCTCGATGATGGCTTGCTTGGGGTCACCTTCGGGCATTTGTTTCCCAAGCATCTGGATGTAATTGGAGATCACTGCTAGCGGCGTATTTACTTCATGGGCCACGCCCGCTGCCAGTAGCCCCAGGGACGTCAACTTTTCGGTCTGGGTCATCTGTTCTTCCAGGCGCTCGCGTTGCGTCACGTCGTCAAATAACAGCAATCGTCCGATGCGCTCACCAGATTTGCTTACCAGCGGCGTAATCGAAACATTTAACGTCAGCGTTTTCCCCAGATGGTGCAGCCGCTGCTTGTAAATTCCAGTGATCAATTCCTCATCGCTGCGAGCGTTTATTTCCCGGGATAAATCTTCGGGCAGCAGCGAATTCAGTTGATGTCCCACAGCCTGCTCGCGCGTTACTCCAAATAACTGCTCCATCCGGGTGTTCCAGGACTCCACCAGGCCTTCCAGGTCTACCGCCAACACTCCGACGTTCAGCGACTCCACGATGTTTTCGCTGAAGTCCTTCAACCGCGCGATCTCCGTGGCCTTTTGTTCCAGCGAGGTATACAGCTGCGAATTGTCGAGCGCGATGGCCACATAACCGGCAATTGTCTCCACTAGCTCCACGTCATCGCTGGAAAGAAAATCACCATCTACCGTCTTCCCCAGGCCCAACACCGCCACGGTGTGTTCACGAATCCGGCAGGGCACAAAATAATTCAAATCCAGTTGCTCCAGCGTGCGGCGCACGGACTCGCTGACATCTCTCGCCGCGCGGGGCGACTCAAAAAAGAGCGCCCCACGGGCGAACTCGGGCCGGGCCGGCTCGAGGAAGCCAAGATCAAGTGGTTCGGTCAATCGCACGCCCATCGAGCGTGCCAGCTGCATGTGGCCGGGATGCACCGGGTCTTCCTGGAAAATCGCCAGGCGATCGACCAGTAGCGTTTGCGAAACGCGGTCCATCACCGAGCCGAGCATCGGCTCCAGCCGCACCTCATTGGTCAAAGTCCTGCCAAACTCAATCAGGGTGCGGCGATAATCAAGCCGGTCGCGATAAAAGAACCTATCCAGCCTGGATTGCGTCCATTCGCGGAACGGCTGAAATAGAAACGCGGCGATCACGATAGCGATCATGCCGCCAACCGGCCCGGTGGTCTGCGCGTGGAATATCTGCGCCAGCAACGCCACTAGCGCGAAGTAAACCGCCGCTACCCCCGCGGTCGCCGCTGTGTATGCCAGGCCTCGCTTGAAAATAATATCCACGTCCATCAACCGGTAGCGGATGACCGCGTAGCCGAAACACAGCGGAATCAAAACCAGGCTCACCGCAGAAAATTGCATCCACCTGCGGGGCCCCAGATCCATCACGAACGGCACAATGTATAGCAATGTGAATGGCAAAGTGCCGGCCAGGGTCCCGCCCGTCAGCCATTTGAATTGCTGGCGCAACACCCCGGATGGCGCAACCCGGAAATTTCTGTAGAAACCCAGTCCGGCAGCAAGAAAACATGCGCCCAGGAAACTCAGCTCGATCTTATCCAGCAAGATGCGCGAGCCCAGCCACGGCACAAATCCCAAAGCGTTGCGAGCCGTGCTGATGTGTACCAACAACAGCGCCAAAGTGGGCAAATAAACCGTCAGCGCCTTTGATGAAGAGCGAAAGGTTGTTTCGGAGCGTCCGGGAAAAACAAGCGCGAAGTGCAATAAAATCGCGGGCGCCAGCAAGCGCGCCACGATATTCGCCCAGTAAACTTCCTGGTCAAAAGTGTCCAGTTTCCCGCTGTAGTGGAAGGAATACAGAATGAAAGACACCAAGCAGAACACATAAAAGTGCACCGCCTTCGGCGCATTCCATCGCCGCGCAAAAATAAATAGTCCAATGAAGAGATAAAGTAGCCCTACCACCCGGAGATAATTTTCGATGGAAGCGGGCTTCTCCGCAGGTCCAGTCACCAGCGGGGTCTCAAATTCCTGGCCTGCGCGGCTTAACTTGTAGCGTACCTGTGTCCACAGGCCCGCGCGGCTCAAACGCATTGTAACTTGCACCGCTCGCCGCACCGGGGAACCGTCTATTTCCACCAGATGATCGCCCGGTCGTACGCCAGCCAACGCTGCCGGAGAATCCTTGCTAACTTTCCAGGCTTCTATCCCGTGATCCGTGTCTAACCAGGCGACGCCATCGTCCACCAGCTCAAATCTGCTTCGTTGCTGGAAGTTCAGGAAGGCAAAGATCATGGCTGCCAGCGTAGCCAACGCCAGCACCACAGCCCCAAGACTCACTCGCAGATTCTGCTTCATACCGTGGCTCGACAGAGATACACCTACCCGATATAAATCTGGTGCAAATGAGAGACCATCCGCGCCGGACTGGGCTCCACTTTAAAGTCTTTTGATTCTATCGTTTCGAATAAAAAATCCGGAAAGACCAAGCGGGGATACGGTATTCGGAAGAGCAGATATGGCTTTCT
>JAUTXJ010000202.1 GCA_030838075.1 Acidobacteriaceae bacterium | reverse complement strand
ACTCCTTCACACTACGATCTTCATTTCGTCCACCGTCGCGCTGGTAGAATTGTCGCTGTTCAAATTTCGCAAGATTCCTTTTACCTGTGTGTATCCGCCGTTTAAGAGCCACTCCGGAGTGATCGCACTAATCTACCTGTTTGGGTTTTTCGTTTTCACCACATACATCGCGCAGATGGAATATTGGTCGCTGCTCAGCCCCTGGAGAGCCGTCTGGTTTGTTCCATTATTTCTGGCGGTTGTCTTGGGGCTGCGCGCGCATCGAAAGCAGATGCTCGATATGGACAAAGAACTGGTTTTCGGAGATTTGCCGGCCACTGGGTTTTAAAAGCGGATTTGGAACCGCCGGGCTGTAGCGATCAACTTGAACTTTAAAAATCGCGTATCCTAGTTGTGGACGCTGACTTCATACGAATTACACAAAATTTTCCTTCCGATGACGCACATACTTTTAACTAACGACGATGGGTACGAAGCGCCGGGATTGCTCGCGCTGGCTGCGGCGTTGGAAGGCTTCGCCACCGTGAGCATCGTGGCGCCCAGTCGGGAGCAAAGTGGCGCGGCGCAGTCGTTGACACTGCGCCAGCCGATCGTGTGTCATTCCATCGCGGAGCGCGAATGGGCCATCGACGGCACGCCTGCCGATTGCGTCATCGTGGCGCTACATAAACTTTTGCCGGAGCGGCCGGATATGGTTATTTCCGGAATAAATTTCGGCGCGAATCTGGGCGAGAACGTTTATTACTCAGGAACCGTAGGGGCCGCGCGGGAAGCCGCGCTGCATCACTTACCCGCCATTGCCATGTCGCTATGCTCCAAAATCCCGAAAGTGAGTTTCGAGAATGCCGCGCGCGTGGCCAGAACGGCTGCGGAGATTGTTTTGAAGGAAGGCTTGCCGGACCAGGTGCTGTTGAATGTAAATGTGCCGGAGCCGTGGACCGGGGGCGTTTGTTTCACACGTCAATCGAAAAAGATTACGAGAAATCAATTGAGCGAAGGCAAAGATCCGCGCGGGCGTTCGTATTATTGGTTGTTCGAGCAGAAAATCGACAAGGATGTCGAGCCGGAGACGGATTACGCCGCTATTTTTTCAGGTAGCGTGTCGATTACGCCGTTGCACCTCGACCCCACGCATACCGAGTCGTTGAATCATTTGTCGCATTGGGCTGAACCCATTGCTGCAGCATTTAAACACGGACGTTAGCCGATGCGCCAGGTTTTAGCCTTCAGGGGCTAAAAACCCCGGTTATAGTGGACTTCATATGTCGCGCCTAAAGCCCCGACCCACCAATCAGCAATTTTCCTTCACCGCGCTAAATTTTTTAGCGCACCAAGCGTTTTATTTACTGGCTTCCGCCGGTGCGTAGATTAAAACAATGCCGTTTTTTTGCATCGCCGCATTGATGGCCGGTACATCCGTAGAAAGCAGTTCGTGCCATTTGGCGAGCTGCGCGTCCAGTTTCTGATTTAGCTCCGCGAAGACCGCTAGTTCTCCTTCAGTTGGCGCAGTGTCGGCGCTATCCACCGCGCCTTGCAAATACCCCAGCCAGCTATTCATTTTAGTTGGATAGTTGAGTTCGTCTTCGCTGGCCTTGGAGTTCACCTGGATCAACTCGTCTTCGACCGCGCCAATTTTCTTGCGCAATTCTTTTGACTGTTCGATGACGGCTTTCGCGTTATCTTTGGAGTTCCAGCGCTTTTCGACCAGGTTAAGCTGCACGCGCAAATCGCGAATCGCCAGGATCGAGCGGTTCATCTCTTCCTGGCGGTTGCGCATTTTCAGCATCAAGTCGAATTGTTTCTGCAAGTCGTCCATGGATGTTTTCAAACGGGGATCGATCTTTACTTCCATACTGGCGGTAGAAGTTTTTCCCGCGACCGTAAGCCTCGCCTCATATTTTCCCGGCATGACCAGCGGGCCGACGGGGTCGCCTTCGTCATAAATCGCTGCGGGAATCTTCACCGGGGGCTCGTATCGCAAATCCCAAGCGAATAGATTTGGTCCCGCCTTCGCCGGGATGTGCTCCGGTTCCGCATCTCGATCGCCTTCATCAGGGGCTTCTTCGGTCTTTTTTTCTTCGCTGGTAAAAGTGCGAATTACTTTCCCCTGGCGATCCAGAATTTCCAATTTCGCCGGAGTTTTGGGCTCTTCTTTCAGGTAGTAATACAGCGATGCGCCGTAAGCAGGATTTTCTCCGATGGAATCGCGGTGGCGATTATTGTGACCGACGCGCGAACGCATCACCGCGGAAGGCGCGAACAAGCGCGCATCTTCGTTGGTGACGCCAGCGTTCATCTGGCGGAGCGGGTCGATGTTATCGAGCGACCAGAACGCGCGGCCGTGCGTCGCGACCAGCAGATCGTCGTCATGAATAATCATGTCGTGGACTGGCGTAGTGGGAAGATTCAGCTGCAAGGTTTGCCAGTGCGCGCCATCGTCGAAAGAGACAAAGATGCCCGTTTCCGTTCCGGCGTAGAGCATTCCCTTGCGCTTGGGATCTTCGCGGACGGCATGCACGTAGGAAGTCTCCGGCAATCCATTGGTCAGCAGCGTCCAACTCTTGCCAAAATCCATCGTTTTAAAAATGTACGGTTTGAAATTATCGAGCTTGTGCGCATCCACAGCGGCGTAAGCGGTGCCTGCATCGAATGGTGACGCTTCAATCAAGCTGATCATGGCCCACTCCGGCAGGCCTTTTGGCGTAACGTTGGCCCAGGACTTGCCGTCATCGCGGGTAATTTGAATCAGCCCGTCGTCGGTGCCGGTCCAGATCACGCCTTTTTGTTTGGGCGATTCCGCAACGGTAAAAATCAAATCGTAAAACTCAATGCTGGCCTGATCCTTGGTGATGGGGCCGCCGGAATCCTGCTGCTTGGTTTTGTCGTTGCGGCTCAGGTCCGGGCTGATGGTTTGCCAGGAGTGCCCGCCATCGTTGGAGCGAAATAAATACTGCGACGTGTGGTACAGCTCATTGGGATCGTGCGGAGAAAAAACAATCGGCATGGTCCAGGTGTAGCGATATTTCTGTACCGCCGCGTTGTAGCCGTCGGGATCGAGCGGCCACTGCTGGATGTTTTGCACCTGGTGAGTACGTCTGTCGAAGCGCGAAATTTCTCCGAAGTAGGAGCCGGCGTAAACAATGTTGGAGTCGCGCGGATCAACTGCGACGTAGCCGCTCTCTCCGCCGCCCACGGATTCCCAATCGGAGCGGCTGATGAACCCGTGATCGCTGGCGGTGGCAATGCCCACGGAGCTGTTGTCCTGTTGCGTACCGTAAATGTGATAGGGGAAATCGTTATCCGCGGTGACGTGATAAAACTGCGCGGTAGGTTGGTTCATTTGCGTGGACCAATTCTTGCCGCCATCCACGGTAATAGTGGCGCCGCCATCGTTGCCGTTAATCATGCGATTGGGATTGGTGGGATCGATCCACAAACCGTGATGGTCGCCGTGCGGCGCAGGAATGCGTTCGAACGATTTGCCTCCATCGATGGAACGGTAGAGCCCGGTGTTGGCGATATAAACTTTGTTGGAATCTTTCGGATCCGCCCACAAGTGAGTGAAATACCAGGCGCGTTGCCGGAAGCGATGATCTTCGTTGATAAGCGCCCAGTTTTCGCCGCCGTCGCCGCTGCGGTACAAACCGCCCTTCTTCGCTTCGATCAACGCGTAAACCACATTTGAATCTTCGCCGGATACGCCCACACCGATGCGACCCAACGGGCCGTCGGGCATGCCGTGGCCTTCAACGCGCTTCCAGGTGCTACCATCGTCGTTCGAACGGTAAAGGCCATCCTTGTCGCCGCCGCTATTAAGCATCCACGGGGTGCGATAACCTTCCCACATCGCTGCGAAAAGCACGTGCGGGTTGTGCGGATCGAAAACGATGTCGATGCCGCCGGTGCGATCATCGAGATACAAAACTTTTTCCCAATTTTTGCCGGCGTCACGAGTGCGAAAAATTCCGCGTTCGGTATTCGCGCCATAAGCATGCCCCAGAGCGGCCACGAAAACGGTGTCAGGGTTGGCGGGATGCACGATCACTTTGCCGATGTGGCGGGAATCTTTCAGCCCGATATTGGTCCAGGTCTTGCCGGCGTCGTTCGAACGGTAAACGCCATCGCCAAAAGAAATATTTCCACGGATGCAGGCTTCGCCGGTGCCTGCATAAATCACATTGGGATCGGATTCGGAAACGGCGATGGCGCCGATGGAGGATACCGCCTCCTTGTCGAATAGTGGATCCCAGGAGACGCCGCCGTCCATGGTCTTCCAAACTCCGCCGGAGACCGCGCCCATGTAATAAGTATTAGGCTGGCTGGTGACACCGGTCACCGCGAGGACTCGGCCTCCGCGAAATGGGCCGATCAGGCGCCATTTCATCGCGCCGTAGAGCTTCGGGTCGATAGTGTTATTGCTCGCAGCGGCGTGATCTTTTTCTTCGTGATCTTTATCTTTTTGTTTCTGTTTTTGCTGCGGGTAGGCGTCGAAAGCAAATGTGCCGAGTAACGCGATCACGAATGCTGAGACAATTACTGGTTTCCGAACTGCGTGCACGCAAACCTCCTGGGAAAATGGCAAGTTGGGCATCGTACAGCGGCTCGCGCTTGGACGGAAGTGTTTTTCGCGTTAAGAGCCGATGCGTTACGATGCTGGACCCGGTGTATGGTTTGGCGCACAACGGTCGGTGTTGTGGACCGGCGCGGTAAACGATACGACTGAAAAACATGTCAAAGTCCAAAACATACGATGTGGTCGTAGTCGGCGCCGGGGTATTCGGCGCGTGGACGGCTTTTCACCTGGCTCGTCGCGGACAGCGTGTGTTGCTCATCGATGCTTATGGCCCTGGCAATTCCCGGGCGAGCTCCGGCGGCGAATCGCGGATCATCAGGATGGGCTACGGCGCGGATGAGTTGTACACGCGATGGGCTATCCGTTCGCTGGTGCAATGGAAAGAACTCTTCGCGGAAACGATGGGAACGACGCCGTTATTTCACCAAACTGGCGTTCTGTGGCTCGGAAACAAAGAGTACGCGCGATTGAACGAGATGACCGCGGTGTTGACACGCTACAAAGTGCCGTTTGAATCGCTGAGCAGCAGCGCCATTACGGAGCGTTATCCGCAATTCAGTTCGCACGACCTCGGCGCGGGGATTCTTGAAACTGAGAGCGGCGTGTTAATGGCACGCCGCGCGGTTTCGGAGGTGGTGCAAAGCGCGCTAAGCCTCGGAGTGGAGTATCGCCAGACGCAAGTTACGCCGCCTGGCGCGACGGACTCGCGTAACTCGAGACTTGATGCCATTTCCACTAACAACGGCGAGAAAATATCGGCAGCGCAATTTGTTTTTGCCTGTGGCGCGTGGCTTGGAAAAATATTTCCAGAAATTCTCGGCCCGCGGATATTTCCCAGCCGCCAGGAGGTTTTCTTTTTTGGCGTGCCTCCGGGCGACGGCCGATTTTCCGCGCCATTACTGCCAACCTGGCTGATTCAAGCGGACGAAGTGTACGGCATGCCAGACCTTGAGTCGCGCGGATTCAAAATTGCTTTCGACAGTCATGGCGAACGCGTTGATCCTGATACGCAGACACGTGTCGTATCGGCGGAATCCATCGAGCGCGTGCGCGAGTACGTGGCGAAGCGCTTCCCTGCCCTGGCAGCCGCGCCAATCGTCGAGACCCGCGTTTGCCAATACGAAAATACTTCCAACGGGGATTTTTTGATCGACCGGCACCCGGAAACAAATAATGTCTGGTTCGCGGGCGGAGGCTCCGGGCATGGATTCAAACATGGGCCGGCGGTGGGAGAATACGTCGCGCAACAGATAATGGATGGCGGCCCGGCTGAACCGCGATTTTCGCTTGCCAGCAAGGCGACGAAACAAAACCGTGCGGTATACTGACGCGCTGACTGACCGCCAGCATCTGAACCAAATGAAACGTTTGCATTTTGCATCCGTCTGTAGTGATGACGGCCCAGTGGCGGTCCATGGTTCGGATACGAAATTGTGTTTATTGCCATCGGTATGCACGAAAATTCCCGCAACGATGCAGGCAATGCAGCAAGTAACGCACGGAGGAAAGATGCTTTGGACGATTAAACGGGCGGCACGACTGCTCGCGATAGCTGTGGCTGCGACACTCGCGAGCCTGAGGCCAGCAAACGCAGTGCCGGACAACCCGCCAGAATTTAAAGTTCCAGTCGAGTATTACAAACTCCCCAACGGCCTGCGCGTGGTGCTATCTCCGGATCACACTTCGCCGATTATTTGTGTCGGGGTTTACTACCACATTGGATTTCGCATCGAGCCGCGCGACCGCACCGGCTTCGCGCACCTGTTCGAGCACATGATGTTTCAGGGCTCGCAAAATCTGGGGAAGATGGAATTCATCAAGCTAGTGCAGCAAAATGGCGGGATCCTGAACGGCTCGACGCGTTTTGACTTCACCAATTATTTCGAGACGCTGCCCGCCAATAA